>DAIQQK010000129.1:6771-8913 GCA_036786835.1 Acidimicrobiales bacterium
TAGCCGTGGGCGGCCGCTGGCGGCAGGGTCGACCACCACGAGGAGTTCCAAGTCAAGTCGGCCAGAACCGACTGTCCCATCTGACTGGGATGGAAATAGTCGATCGTGGACACGTCATTAGCTGAGAACTGGTAGTCGAAAATGGAGTCGTTGTCCCATTTGCAGTTGGCGTACTGCTGGCACACCTGAGCCATCGCGCTGTTGTCTGCCTGCTCCTGTGCCAGCACCTGTTGACGCTGTGCCTCGGTATCGGACGGTGACAGCATGGACTGACAGATCTGAGCTGCCGACCACACGGCTTCTGCATTCGGATTGTCGTGAAGCACCGTCCACAGCTGATAAATGTTCGGTATCGAGGAGACGAAGATGTGAGCGGTTGGAGGCAGACCTCCCTCCAAGACCGACATCGCTGCCTGAAAGTCGGACTGGAATTCGGTGGTGGGAGTCATCGACGAGACCGAATCAGTGCAAACATCGTTGGCGCCGATGAGAACCGTCACATACTGGGCTCGTTGTTGGACTGCGATCTGTGCCTGACTTTTCGTCGAGGCTACTGTCGCTCCCGGTACGGAGTCGTTGTAGGAATGCCCGAAAATGGATCCGTTGAGGGCCACGAGCCGCTCGTAGTGGCTGTTGATGCCGCTGCCTGGGTAAGAAGAGCCAGTGCTCCACGAGTCTTGGGGGTGTGAGCCGAGCGAACAGCAGTCGTCATATGCCTGGGTTATCGAGTCGCCAATTGCAGCCATGCTGTTCGGGAGGGTCGGGCTCTGCGCAAGGGCGCTTGCCGTAGGCACGCAAGCAATTCCAGTAAAGGCAGCCATGACCGCAATCAGAGTGCCCAATGCGCGCAACACAGCCAGGGATCTCGTTACAGAACGCAACAGAACAATGAGTTTAGAGAATTCCCTGAATCGTTGTTCCTGTCGGCACCTAGGCCGCGCGTCGTCGACGCAGCGCTAGAGCCAAAGACAAGGCGGCCACGCTGAAGTCGCCTTTCGTTCGTTGCCTTCTCATCAAGCGCCCCGTAGCCCGACCCCTTGTTGCCAGTGCATAAAGATCCATCGGGGCTCAGCCTGAAGGCCCTGCAATTGTCCCTTATCCGTTCCATATCGACGGCTACGTGTACGACCAGAGTCCTTGACCCATGCCAGAACTGCCGTTCTCGCTCACCCGACGAGATCGGCAGGGCCACCAACTGATCACGCGATCTTGTGGAGCAACTACCCGTTATTAAACGCAGGGGCCGCGCTTCATCGATCCATCTCAGGCAGATACCTTCCGACCGCCAGAGTTACGGCTTACTCCATGCGTGTCAGCGACAGTAACCGACGCACCGCCCAGTGCAAGAACGGCGAGCAATTGACGAGCCGACTTCGAGTAGTTGGTTGGGTCAAGGAGTCGATATAGCTGCGGAGGGCTCGTCCCTAGACGTTCCGCTGCTTGTCGAATTGAGAGCCCAGACGCATCGAGACGACTCTTTGCCTCCAACGTCAGCCGGTATAACTCAAGGCGAGCAAGATAATCAGGGTCAGCATTGACATCGAGTACAGAATCAATGTGCACGCTTCCCTCTGCCCCAGAAGCAAGACGATATGTGAATGCTTCTCGGTCAAGCTCTGAGTCGACATACACTTCGATTAGTGGGTTCTTTGCTGAAGGTTCTGGATCGCAGCGTCGGTAGGGAAATGTCATGAGACCGCGGCGGGTGGTCACCTCAGGTCGGCGCCGGCGATTGTCGGGAGTGACCTTCTGGATCTTCATAGCCTGCCTTCCTCGATGAGCGAGTTGATGTGCCTCAGCACGGCGCGAGTCACTCTTCCTTCCATCTCCCGACTGTGCTCGAGATCCCATTTCACAACGAACTTCCTGTCTCGGTAATCATGAATGTGCCGTGGGGCGTGGTCACCGACAAAAGTCACAAAGATGAAGCCTCCACGTTGGATCCGAGACACCGGTGACATGTTACCACGAGCGGTAACAGATCGGATTCCGGCCTCAAGGGGCTGATCCGGAAGGATTGCCGGCCGCCACTGGACTCAGCCGCAGCTCCGACGGCGTCTGATCACGGGTCAGTTGCTGTAAACACCTAGCGGCGTTACCGGCGGTGGACCCACGACCTTTGATACGAGCTGTTCCCCCCGG
>DAIQQK010000001.1:0-113359 GCA_036786835.1 Acidimicrobiales bacterium
GATCAGCAGAGTCGTCCCGTAGAACGGGTAGGCACGCAGGTTCCACAGGGCCATCAGCAGCGAAGGCAGCACGGCCACCACCGCGAGGTACAAACCCCCGGGCACGGTGATGCGGTTCAGGATGCGCGAGAGGTACTTCTCGGTGGGCGGGCCCGGCCTGATCCCCGGTATGTACCCGCCCTGCTTGCGGATGATGTCCGCCTGCTGGTGGGGGTCGAACGCCACGTACACGTAGAAGAAGGTGAAGGCGAAGATGAGCACCCCGTAGGAGAGGACGTAGAGCAAGCTGGTCGGTTGGATGTGGTTGTTCACGAACGTGCGGAAGCTCGTCCACGGGATGATGTTCGACAGGAGCACCGGGATGTACAGCAGCGAGCTAGCGAAGATGATGGGGATCACACCGGACTGGTTGACCTTCAAGGGGATGTAGCTCGAGGAGCCCCCGTACATCCTCCGCCCGACAACCCGCTTGGCGAAGGTGACCGGGATGCGGCGCTGGCCCTGCTCCATGAACACCACCGCCACCAGGAGGACCACGGTGAGGCCGACTATCACACCGAACTTCACGTCGCCGCCCTGCGCGAGAACCGCAGCACCTCCTGCGGGGATCCCTGCAACGACGTTGGCGAAGATGATGATCGACATCCCGTTTCCGATCCCGCGCTGGGTGATGAGCTCCCCGAGCCACATGACGAACGCCGTCCCCGCTGTGAGAGTGAGGACTATGAAGGCGCCCCGGTAGAGGCTGAAGTGCGGGATCAGGTCGATGTTCGTGCTCGATCCGAGCAGGCTTCCCGCGTTGGTGTGGAACACGTAGACGAGCCCGGCGGACTGGAGGATCGCGAGCCCGATCGTGAGATAGCGGGTCGTCTGGGTGAGCTTCTTCTGGCCCACTGCTCCCTGGTCACGCCACTCCTCGAGCTTGGGGATCACCGTGGAGAGAAGCTGGATGATGATCGAGCTCGTGATGTACGGCATGATCCCGAGGCCGAACAGGGCCATGCGCAGGAGACCGCCTCCCGAGAAGAGGTTGAGGAACCCGAGGATTCCCGCCTGCTTGGCTTCTGCCTCGAGCAGCTGGACCTGGGAGATCGAGACGTAGGGGACGATGATGTTCGCCCCGAGCTGGTACAGGCCGATGATCAGCAGGGTGAACAGGACCTTGTTGCGAAGGTCGGGGACCTTGAAGATGTTCTTCAGGCTCGAGAGCATGGCCCCTCCCCTCGCACCGACGGCCGGGCCACGAGGCTAGCGGTTCGTGAGCGCGTTTCCCCGCGCCGGCGGGCGACCGTGCCCGAACGGCGGGGGCAGCACTTCCACGGAACCACCTGCAGCTTCGATTCGACCGCGCGCTGCCGCGCTGAGCGCGTGCGCCTTCACACGAAGGGGCTTCGTCAGCTCGCCACGGGCGAGCACCTTGACCAGCGAGCCCTTCTTCACCAGCCCGGCGGCCGCCAGTGACTCTGGGGTGGCTTCGTCCCCCGAGAACCCCTCGAGGGTGTCGAGGTTGACCACCGCGTAAGAGACCCGGAACGGGTTGTGGAATCCCTTCAGCTTCGGGATCCTCTGAGCGAGAGGCAACTGGCCACCCTCGAAGCCGGGCTTCACGTTGTCGCGTGCGCCGGTGCCCTTCATGCCGCGACCCGCCGTCTTGCCGCGCCGACCTCCGGTACCGCGGCCGACGCGCCTGCGGTCCCGGTTTGATCCGGCGGGGGCTTGTAGGTCGTGCAGCTTCATGTTGCCTCTTCTTCTGTTTCTTCTTCTGTCGCGGCCTCAGCGGCAGGCTCGGCGGCGGCAGGCTCGGCGGCAGGCTCGGCGGCTGTCTTGGCGGGAGGCGCGGCCTTGGACGAGGCGGCAGCTTTCGCGGTGCGCGGGGCGGCCTTGGACGAGGCGGCGGCTTTCTTGACGGCCGGAGCTGCCTTGGTCGAGGCGGAGGCTCTGGCAGCCTCGGGCTCGGCGAGGACATCCAACTCGGCCTGTGAAATCTCCACCAGGTGGGAGACCTTGGAGATCATCCCGCGCACCGACGCCGAATCCGGAAGGACGCGCGAGCGGCCGATACCTCTCAACCCGAGCGCACGCAGGGTCGCGCGGTGCTTCGGCTTCGTCCCGATCCCGGAGCGCACCTGGGTCACCTTCACGCGCGCGTCACCTGCTGCGCTCTGCGCGCTCACGTCGGGACCTCGGAGAACAAGTCGGAGGCACGCTGACGCTCTCGGTAGGCCCGAAGAACTCCACGTGGCACGAGCTCGTCGGCGGGTTTGCCGCGAAGGCGTGAGAGCTGCTCGGGCCTGATGAGCGCCTTGAGGCCCGCGATCGTGGCATGCGCGACGTTGATCCCGTTGGACGAGCCGAGCGACTTGCACAGCACGTCGGAGATGCCCGCCATCTCGAGGATCGAGCGCGCGGCACCGCCGGCGATCACCCCAGTGCCGGGCGCGGCAGGCTTGAGCAGCACCTTTCCCGCACCAGCCTCCCCCATCACGGGGTGGGTGATCGTCGAGCCCGCAAGCGGAACGTCGAACATGTTCTTGCGCGCCTCCTCGATCCCCTTCTGCACGGCGAGACCTGCCTCCTTCGCCTTGCCGTAGCCGAGTCCCACACGTCCGTTGCCGTCCCCGACCACCATGAGGGCGGTGAAGGAGAAGCGGCGGCCGCCCTTCACGACCTTGGCCACGCGGTTCACGCGTATCGTGCGCTCTTCGAATTGTCCGTCCAGCATTGTCAGAACTCCAGTCCCGTCTCGCGTGCGGCGTCGGCCAGGGCTGCAACGCGCCCGTGGTACCGGTAACCACCGCGGTCGAACACCACGCTGTTGACCCCCGCCGCCTTCGCCCTCTCGGCGATGAGGCGACCGACAGCCGTGGCTGCAGCCAGGTTGCCGCCCGAGGCGCCGCGCATGTCGGACTCCACCGTGGCGGCAGCCGCGAGAGTGCGTCCGGCGGAGTCGTCGATCACCTGGGCCGAGATGTGACGAGCCGACCTGAACACAGCCAGGCGCGGACGCTCGGAGGTCCCGGAAATGGACTTGCGGACGCGTACGTGCCTGCGCAGCCTCTGCTGCCTCTTTCGAGCAGGGGTTGTCGACATCTCTACTTCGCCGCCTTCCCGGCCTTGCGCACGACGCGCTCGCCCGCATATCGCACGCCCTTGCCCTTGTACGGCTCCGGTTTGCGCAGCTTGCGAATGTCAGCTGCCACTTGCCCCACCTTCTCCTTGTCGATCCCCTTCACCACGATCCGGGTGGGGACCGGGACCTCGAAGGTAACCCCCTCAGGGGCCTCCACCATCACCGGATGCGAGAAGCCCAGCGCGAGCTCGAGGGTGCCGGGGCCGCGCGAGGTGGCGCGGTAGCCGACGCCGACGATCTCCAACTCCTTGGTGAACCCCGCCGTCACCCCCGTGACCATGTTGGCGACGAGCGATCTGACGAGCCCGTGGAGGGCCCGATTCTGACGTTCGTCGTCCGGGCGCTCCACCAGCAGCGCCGTGTCCTCTTGACGAACGGTGATCGGTGCTGGCAAAGGCCGCGAAAGCTTGCCCTGGGGCCCGGCCACGGTGACCAGTGGGCCGTCCAAGGTAACGGTGACGCCGCCGGGCACGTCGATGGGCGATCGACCTACGCGCGACATCAGAGGACCCCCGAGGAAAGGCTCTCACCACACATGGCAGAGCACCTCCCCGCCGACGCGACGCTTGCGCGCCTCGGTGTCGGTCATGAGCCCCTGGCTCGTGGAGACGACGGCGACGCCCATTCCCCCGAGCACTCGAGGGATCTTGTCGGCGCGGGTGTAGATCCGCAGGCCGGGCTTCGACACTCGCCGTAGGCCGCCGATCGTGCGCGTCCGGTCGGATGCGTACTTGAGAGTGATCTCGAGCACGGACCCTGGGCCCTTGCCTGAAGGGCTCACGTCGAAGCTCGCTATGTAACCCTCGCGCTTCAATATGTCCGCAAGGGAGACCTTCAGCTTGGAGCTGGGCATCTTCACCGTGTCGTGCATCGCCGTGTTCGCATTGCGAATCCGCGTGAGCATGTCGGCTATGGGGTCGGTCATCGTCATATGAGCGTCCCTCCCCTCACCAGCTCGCCTTCGTGACCCCGGGGACCTCCCCGGCGTGCACCATCACTCGCAGACAGATTCGGCAAAGGCCGAACTGCCGGAAGACGGCCTTCGGCCGGCCACACCGCTGGCACCGGGTGTACCCCCGGACGCGGAACTTCGGGGTGCGCTGCTGCTTCTCGATCAGTGCCTTTTTGGCCATGTCTCAGACGCTCTCCTGCCTGAATGGGAACCCGAAAGCAACCAGGAAGGCTCGCCCCTCCTCGTCGTTACGGGCCGTCGTGCAAATTGTGATGTCCATTCCCCGGGTCACGTCGACCTTGTCGTAGTCGACTTCGGGGAATATGAGCTGCTCGGTGACGCCAAAGGTGTAGTTGCCACGACCGTCGAACGAGGTCGGGGACAAGCCGCGAAAGTCGCGGATCCTCGGGATCGCCAGGGAGATGAGCCGGTCCAGGAACTCCCATGCGCGGTCTCCGCGCATGGTCACCTTGGCACCTATCGCCATCCCCTCGCGAAGCTTGAAGCCGGCGATGGAGCGCCGGGCGCGGGTGACCGCAGACTTCTGGCCGGTTATCACCTCGAGGTCCTTCACGGCCCCTTCCACCAGCGACGGCTGCTGAGTGGCCTTGCCGACGCCCATGTTCACGACGATCTTCTCGAGGCGCGGCACCTCCATGACGTTCGAAAGCCCAAGGCTCTGCTGCAGCTCCGGACGCAACGTCGACAAGTAGCGCTCCTTCAGCCGTGGCAGCTCGCGGGTCGCGGTTGTGTTCGTCACAGCTCGGTCCCGCACTTCCGACACACACGCAGCTTCCTGCCGGCCTCGTCGATCCTGGTTCCGATACGGGTAGGTCCGTCCGACGGGCAGACGATCGCCACGGCCGCGACCGGCAAAGGCATGTCCTTGTCGATGATGCCGCCCTGCATGGTCGCGCCACGCGGCTTGGTGTGGCGCTTCGAGAGGTTGGCGCCGTCGACGATGACCTTGCCCTGGGCCGGAAGCGCGACCATCACCTGCCCGCGCTTTCCACGGTTCTTGCCGCTGAGGACCTCGACGTTGTCGCCTTTGCGAATCCGCATCACAGCACCTCCGGAGCGAGAGAGACGATCCTCATGAACTTCTTGTCGCGCAGCTCGCGCCCGACCGGCCCGAAGATGCGCGTGCCACGGGGCTGCTGCTGCTCGTTGATCAGAACTGCAGCGTTCTCGTCGAACCTGATGTAGCTGCCGTCGGGGCGACGCTTCTCCTTGGCGGTGCGAACGACCACACAACGCACGACCTCACCCTTCTTCACCGCAGCTCCCGGGATCGCGTCTTTGACCGTCGCCACGAAGACGTCACCGATGCTCGCATAGCGCCGGCGCGAGCCCCCGAGAACCTTGATGCAAAGCACCTCGCGCGCGCCGGAGTTGTCGGCCACCTTGAGCCTCGACTCCTGCTGGATCATCGTGCACGCTCGAGCACATCGGTCACGCGCCAATGTTTCGTCTTCGACAACGGACGGGTCTCCATCACCCGGACACGGTCGCCGACCCGCGGCTCGTGGCCCGCGACGTGCGCGTAGAGCTTGCGGGTGCGCTGAACCGTCTTCCCGTACCGCGCGTGTCGGACCCGCTCGGTGACGGCTACCACGACAGTCGACGTCATCTTGTCCGAGACGACGAGGCCCTCGCGCACCTTTCGCCCCGCACGGCGCGGCGGGGTCGACGCGGTCTCCTCGGCCATCAGCCGTCCTCCTCTTCGGAATCTTCGGTCTCAGCGGTCTCGTCGAACGCGTCGTCGCCGCCGAGGTCCTGGTTCTCATCGAGCTCGCCGGCTTCGAGGTCCCCCGTGGCTTCGGCGTCGAGGTCCTCTGCCCCTTCGGCCTCGAGGTCGTCCGGCTCGATGCCCTCTGCCTCGAGGTCCTCGGCGGACCTCGGCCTGCGCCGCACCGGACGCACACGAGGGATGACGGGGCCCGCCTCTCTGCCCTCGGCGAGCGCTATCTCGCGCTCACGCATGAGGGTGAGGATGCGCGCGACGTCACGGCGCGCGGTGGACATGCGCGAGTAATTGTCGAGCTGGCTCGTGGCGAGCTGGAACCTCAGGTTGAGGAGCTCGCGGCGATACTCGGCGAGCCGGTTCTCCAGCTCGTCGTCGTCGAGCTGCGCAAGCTCGTAAGCGCTCGTCACCGACTCAGACCTCCACCTCGTCCGCGCCGTGGGTACCGGCGCGCACCACGAACCTGGCCTTGCACGGGAGCTTCTGGATGGCACGTTCCATCGCTTCGCGCGCGAGCTGGCGGTCCACTCCGGCCAGCTCGAAGAGGATGCGGCCGGGCCGCACCACCGCCACCCAGTGCTCGGGATTCCCCTTGCCCGAGCCCATACGGGTCTCCGCGGGCTTCTGAGTCACCGGCTTGTCCGGGAAGATGCGGATCCAGACCTTGCCGCCACGCTTCACGTGACGGGTCATCGCGATTCGGGCGGCCTCGATCTGGCGCTGGGTGAGCCATGCCGGCTCGAGCGCCTGGATCCCGAAGTCGCCGAAGTTGATCGCCGTCCCTCCCTTGGAGGAGCCGCTCAAGCGGCCGCGCTGCTGCTTGCGGTGCTTGACCTTTCGGGGCATCAACATCAGTCCGTCTCCTTACGGAAGTGCGGAGTCTCGTGATGCTCGCTTCGGGTACGACGCTCGATCTCCTCTTCCTCGGCGAGCAGGCGCTCGAGGTCGTCGGGCTCACCGGGCGCGGGGGCGGCACCCGGCAACGCGGACACGAGCGGCTCTTCGTCGGCGGCCGCCGGGGAGACCGGGACGCTTCCCGGCTCGCCCTGCTCGGCGCGACGCCTGCCGCCTCCCGCCGTGACCAGACGGCGGGGCCCTGCCTGGCCCGAGGTCTCCCCCGCGGCCATGGCTGCTTCCTTCGAGATCTTCTCCTCCGAGGACAGACGGTAAGGAAGGATGTCGCCCTTGTAGATCCACACCTTCACCCCTATCCGGCCGAACGTCGTCTTGCCTTCGCGAAAGCCGTAGTCGATGTCGGCGCGAAGCGTGTGAAGGGGCACGCGGCCCTCCCGGTAACCCTCCTTGCGGGCCATCTCCGAACCTCCGAGGCGACCCGAGCACTGAACTCGCACGCCGAGGGCCCCGGCCTTCATGACGGTCTGGACCGCTCTCTTCATCGCCCGGCGGAAAGCCACGCGCCGGGCCAGCTGGTCGGCAATGCTCTGCGCGATCAGGGCGGCGTCGAGCTCGGGCTGCTTGATCTCTTGGATGTTGAGCTGGATGCGATTGCGGAGGCCGGTGATCTCCTCGATCTTCTTGCGCAGACGGTCGGCCTCCGACCCGCGCCGGCCGATGACGATGCCCGGGCGCGCCGTGTGGACGTCGACGCGCAAACGGTCACGGGTCCTCTCGATCTCGATCCGGCTGACGGCAGCAGTCTCGAGCTGCGAGGTCAAGTAGTCACGGATCTTCCAGTCCTCGACGACGAAGTCGCGGTAGTTACGCTCCTCGAACCAGCGTGACTTCCAGTCGGTCGTGACTCCGAGGCGGAAGCCGTAGGGGTTTACCTTCTGGCCCATCAGTCGGTCTCCTCCGAGCGCTTCGAGCGCCTCCTAAGGCCGGTCCTCTTCGGCCGCGGGGATTTCTCCTCGTCCGCTGCGCCGTCTGCTGCAGCGGCTTCGGCGACGTCCTCGCCCTCCTCGCCCTCGACCGTCTCCTCTTGCTCGGCCGCGACCTCGAGATCCTCGACGTCCTCGGCCTCTGCGGCTTCTGCTTCTTCTGCTTCTTCTATCGCTCCCGCCGCCTCGACCTCGACCTCGTCGGTCTCCTCGGCGAGGTCCTGGTCCTGGGCGACGTCGTCCCCCTCGGCGAGCTCTTCGGCCTCCGGCTCCTCGGCCAGCTCGTCGGCCTCGTCGGCCTCCTCGAGCACTGCACCCTCGTCGACGACGTCGGTGGGCTCGAGCGCCTCGATCTCCTCCGGGGCCACGTCGACCACGGTGTCCTCGGCCCGACGGGACGCGGCGACACGGCGAGACCTGAGTGCCGCACCGCGCTCCGAACGTGCGCGACGACGCTCGAGACGGTCGTCGGGCAGGCGGCTAACGATCACTGTTATGTGGCACGACCGCTTGCGGATGCGAGTGGCGCGCCCTCGCGCACGCGGGCGCCAGCGCTTCATCGTCGAGCCCTCGTCGGCGAAGCACGCCGACACGTAGAGCTCCTCTGGGTCGAGGAGGTCGTTGTTCCTGGCGTTCGACACCGCAGACCCGAGCACCTTCGCCACCACCTGGGCGGCCTCACGGGGTGTCGCTCGCAGGATCTCCTCGGCGCGGTCCACGTCCTTTCCGCGAATGAGGTCGAGCACCTGGCGCGCCTTGTAGGCGGACATCCGGTAATGGCGCAAGACCGCGCGCGTCCCGGGTACCTCGTTGGTCTTCAGCCCGGGCACGTCAGCGCCTCGCCTGTCTTTCCTGACCGGCGTGGTACCGGAAGGTCCGGGTCGGGGCGAACTCGCCGAGCTTATGACCGACCATCGATTCGGTCACGTACACGGGAACATGCTTGCGGCCGTCGTGCACCGCGATGGTGTGTCCCACCATGTCCGGGATGACCGTGGAGCGGCGCGACCAGGTCTTGATCACTCGCTTTTCGTTGGCGGCGTTCAACTCGTCCACCTTCTTCAGCAGGTGGTCGTCGATGAACGGGCCCTTCTTCAGGCTACGAGGCATGTTGCACTTCCCTGCTCGAAGTCATCGCCGCCCGCCGCGTGTGCGCCGGCGCCGCACGATCATCTGGTCCGAAGGCTTGTGGCGGCGGCGGGTTCGTCCTTCGGGCTTGCCCCACGGTGAGACCGGGTGACGCCCACCCGAGGACTTGCCCTCTCCACCCCCGAGGGGATGGTCGACGGGGTTCATCGCCACGCCTCTGGTCTGGGGCCGCACTCCCTTCCAGCGACTGCGGCCCGCCTTGCCCAGGTCCACAAGCTCGGCCTCGGCGTTCCCGACCTCTCCCAAGGTGCCGCGGCAGTCGATCGGGACGCGCCGCATCTCGGTGGAGGGGAGCCGCAGAGTCGCGAACTGGCCCTCCTTGGCCACGAGCTGGACGCTCATTCCCGCTCCACGCGCGAGCTTGCCGCCCTGTCCGGGCCGAAGCTCGATGTTGTGGAGCGTCGACCCGACCGGGACGTAGCGAAGAGGAAGGGCGTTGCCCGGGCGGATCTCCGAGCCGTGCCCGCTCTGGAGGACGTCACCGACCTTCACCAGGGCGGGGGCGAGGATGTAGCGCTTCTCCCCGTCGTGGTAGTGCAACAGGGCGATCCGGGCGTTGCGGTTGGGGTCGTACTCGATCGCCGCCACCTTGGCCGGGACGCCGTCCTTGTCGCGCTTGAAGTCGATGATCCGGTACTGCTGTTTGTGGCCACCGCCTCGGTGGCGAGCCGTCTTGCGCCCGTAGCTGTTGCGCCCCCCCGTGCTCGACTTGGGGGCCAGCAGAGACTTCTCAGGGCGCGACCGTGTGATCTCGGAGAAGTCCGAGACGGACTGGAACCGCCGTCCGGCGCTCGTGGGCTTGCGCTTCCTGAGCGGCATCGCCTCTCTCAGCTCCTCTCGAACAAGTCGATCCGGTCGCCCTCGGCGAGGGTGACGATCGCGCGTTTGGTGGAGGGGCGCTGCCCGAGGGTGTTGGTCCTGCGGTTTCGCCGAAGCTTCCCCTTGCGGTTGAGGGTGTTCACCTTCCTCACCCGCACTTGGAACACCTCCTCGACTGCCCGGCGCACCTCGGTGCTCGTGGCATCCGGGGCCACGACGAAGATGTACGCGCCGTCCTGCATGAGCGCATAGGACTTCTCGGACACGACGGGGCGCAGAAGGACCTGGGTGGCGTCTCTCACTCTTCGCCCTCCTCGGGGTCGCCGGCGTCTGCGGTGGTGTCGGCCGTGTCCTCACCTGACGTGTCGGTGGCTGCCTCTGCGGAAGCGGTGGGCGCGGTCTTCTTCGTCGCCTTCGCTCGGCGAGCTGCGGGCTTCGCCGCTACGGCCTCTGTGTCTCCCGGGAGGGTTTCGTCCGTGAAGACCACCCAGTCGCTTCGGACGACGTCGTAGGCGTTCAGCTCGGAGAACTGCACACAATGGACGTCGGGAAGGTTCGCGAACGACCGGTCGGGTATCCCGTCGTCGGGCCCGAGGACGACGAGCACGCGCCCGCTGATCCCGAGCGAGTCAAGAGCTGCGACGGCGTCCTTCGTCTTCGGGACCTCGAAGTCCCACTCCTCGACGAGCGCCACCCTCTCTTCGCCGGCGCGGTCGCTGAGCGCGCAGTACAGGGCCAGGCGGATCATCTTCTTCGGGGTCCGCTGGCGGTAAGTGCGCGGCTTCGGGCCGAGCGCGACGCCACCGCCCGACCACTGCGGGGAACGGATCGACCCCTGCCGCGCCCTGCCGGTCCCCTTCTGACGGAAGGGCTTCGCCCCCCCGCCTGCAACCTCTGCACGCGTGCGGGTCGACTGGGTCCCAGAGCGCGCAGCAGCCAGCTGCGCGGTCACGACCTGGTGGAGCACCGCTGTGTTCGGCTCGAGCCCGAAGATCTGCGGGTCGAGGACCACCTCGCCGACCACCGTGCCGTCGGTTCTACGGCGCTCGACGGTGCGGCGCTCGGGAGCCGGCCGCTCACGCTTGCGGGCGAGTGGCCTGGAAACTGTGGCGGCCGTGGAGGTCATGAGCGGGCTGCTCCGTTCGCGCCCTTGACGGTGTCGCGTAGCACCACAACCGCGCCTCTCGGACCGGGGACAGCGCCTTTCAAGAGGATGAGCTCGCGCTCGGCGTCGGCGTCGACGACCTCGAGATTCAGCGTCGTCACCTGATGCCCGCCCACGCGCCCCGCCATCTTGGTGCCGCGGAACACCCGCGAGGGGGTCGCACAGGCCCCGACCGACCCCGGCGAGCGGTGCTTCTTGTGGTTGCCGTGAGCAGCGCCCTGGCCCTTGAAGTTGTGCCGCTTCATCGCGCCGGTGAAGCCCTTTCCCTTGGAGACGGCGATCGCGTCGACGCGCTCTCCGGCAGCGAGCAGGTCTGCGGTGAGCTGCTGTCCGACCTCGTAGCCACTGGCGTCGTCGATGCGCAGCTCCACGAGCCGGCGGCCTGGCTCCACTCCGGCGGCGTCGAAGTGACCTTGCTCGGGCCGCGACATCGCACTCGGCTTGCGCACGCCCCAGGTCACCTGCAGGGCCGAATAGCCCTCTTTGTCGGGACTCTTCACCTGCACCACCCTCACGGGCGCGACCTTCAGCACCGTGACCGCTACGGCACGGTTCTGGTCGTCGAAGACCTGGGTCATCCCCACCTTCTCACCGACGATCGCCTTGGTCGCCACGGCTCTTAGCCTCGAGTTCCTTTCATTGGGCACGGCATGGGTAGCCCAACCCGCATTGCTGGCGGAAAGTCCGGGCATCGTCTCCGGTGCCCTCACTAACGTGCTCTTCAGCACGCCAGCGCTCCGCCCGGTAGAACCAAGCGGAGCGCTCTTCAAATTGTGCCCCGGGGTCCCCACCGGCAAGGCCGGCGGGCGCTCGGAGACGTCGAATATTCAGGTGGACCGGGCTCCGGTCCGGCGAAACACGGTACACGATCCCCGAAGGGTCCGCTACCTCGGTTCAGCCGACCCGAGCCCCTCACCGGCCCCGCGCCCGTCGAGGGCGAGGCTCAGACGTTCTGTATCTTGATCTCGATGTCGACGCCTGCCGGAAGGTCCAGGCGCTGGAGGGAGTCCACAGTCTTCGGGGTCGGCTCGACGATGTCGACGAGGCGCTTGTGGACCCTCATCTCGAAGTGCTCGCGACTGTCCTTGTACTTGTGCGGGGAGCGGATCACCGTGTAGCGGTGCTTCTCGGTGGGAAGCGGGACCGGGCCCTGGACCCGGGCCTGGGTGCGCAGCACGGTCTGGACGATCTTCTCCGTCGACTGGTCGAGCACCTCGTGGTCGTAGGCCTTCAGCCGGATCCGGATCTTCTGTTTGGCTGCATCGGCCATGGTCGCTCGCTTCCCGCTTCTTCGATCAGGCCGGCTACTTGATGACCTTGACGACGCGGCCCGAGCCGACCGTGCGCCCGCCCTCGCGGATGGCGAAGAGGAGCCCCTCAACCATGGCGATCGGCTTCTGGAGCTCGACGGTCATCTCGGTGTTGTCGCCCGGCATGACCATCTCGGTGCCCTCGGGGAGGGTGATCGAGCCGGTCACGTCGGTCGTCCGGAAGTAGAACTGCGGCCGGTAGTTGTTGAAGAAGGGCTTGTGGCGGCCACCTTCCTCCTTCGTGAGCACGTAGACCTGTGCGGTGAAGTTCGTGTGCGGGGTGATCGATCCGGGCTTGGCGAGAACCTGTCCGCGCTCGACCTCCTCCTTCTTCGTGCCGCGGAGAAGCGCTCCGATGTTGTCGCCGGCGCGTCCCTCGTCGAGCAGCTTGCGGAACATCTCGACGCCGGTGACGACCGTGGTCTGAGTGGGACGCAGGCCGACGATCTCCACGTTGTCGCCGACTTTCACGATCCCCTGCTCGACTTTTCCGGTCACGACCGTGCCTCGACCGGTGATGGACATGACGTCCTCGATCGGCATCAGGAACGGCCTGTCGACCGGACGCTCAGGCTCGGGGATGTAGCTGTCGACGGCGTCCATCAGCTCGAGGATCTTCGGCGTCCACTCGGCATCGCCCTCGAGGGCCTTCAGCGCGCTCACCCGCACGACGGGCACGTCGTCGCCGGGGAACTCGTACTGGGTGAGAAGCTCGCGGACCTCGAGCTCGACGAGGTCGAGGAGCTCCTCGTCGTCGACCATGTCGGCCTTGTTCAAGGCCACGACGATGTGGGGCACACCCACCTGGCGGGCGAGCAGCACGTGCTCACGGGTCTGGGGCATCGGGCCGTCGGCGGCTGACACGACGAGGATGGCCCCGTCCACCTGGGCGGCGCCGGTGATCATGTTCTTGATGTAGTCGGCGTGCCCGGGCATGTCGACGTGGGCGTAGTGGCGTTTGTCGGTCTCGTACTCGACGTGGGCGATCGAGATCGTGATGCCTCGCTGCTTCTCCTCCGGCGCCTTGTCAATCTGCTCGAAGGGGGTGAACTCCACGTTCGGGTTCTTCTCCGAGAGCACCTTCGTGATGGCCGCTGTGAGCGTGGTCTTACCGTGGTCGATGTGTCCCATCGTCCCGATGTTGATATGAGGCTTGTTCCGCTCGAATTTCTTCTTGGCCATGTTCTGTCTTTCTCCTCTTACTCGCCGCGGGCCCGGGCGATGATCTCACGGGCGATCGAGTCCGGCACCTCGTGGTACGCGCTGAACTGCATCGTGTACGTGGCCCTACCCTGGGTCCGCGAGCGCAGGTCGGTAGCGTAGCCGAACATGTCGGCCAGGGGCACCAGAGCCTTGACCACCTGTGTGGTGCCTCGCTGCTCCATGCCCTCCACCTTGCCCCGCCGGGACGACAGGTCGCCTATGACGTCGCCCATGTTCTCCTCGGGGGTGACCACTTCGACGGCCATCACAGGCTCCAAGAGCACGGGGCTCGCCTTCCTGGCGGCGTCCTTCACAGCCATGGAGCCGGCGATCTTGAAGGCCATCTCCGAGGAGTCGACGTCGTGGTACGAGCCGTACGTGAGCGTGACACGCACGTCCACGACCGGATAGCCGGCGAGCACGCCGTTCGTGAGCGCCTCCTGGATGCCGGCATCCACGGCGGGGATGTATTCCTTCGGGATCACCCCACCGGTGATCTTGTCGACGAACTCGTAGCCGCCTCCCGGGCCCGTCGGCTCGAGGCCTATCACCACGTGCCCGTACTGTCCCCGGCCGCCGGTCTGGCGGATGTAGCGACCCTCGACCTTCTCGACGTGCTTGCGGATCGTCTCGCGGTAGGCGACCTGTGGCTTGCCGACGTTCGCGTCCACGGAGAACTCCCGCAGCATGCGGTCGACGAGCACCTCGAGGTGGAGCTCGCCCATTCCCGAGATCACGGTCTGGCCGGTCTCCTCGTCGGTCCGGACCCTGAAGGTCGGGTCCTCCTCGCTCAGCGCGTAGAGGGCCTTGCCGAGCTTGTCCTGGTCGGCCTTCGTCTTCGGCTCGACGGCCACGTGGATCACGGGCTCGGGGAAGGTGAGCGTCTCGAGCAGCACCTGGTGCGCGGGGTCGCAGAGCGTGTCGCCCGTCGTCGTGTCCTTCAGGCCTACTACCGCGACGATGTCGCCGCTGAATATGGCGTCCTTGTCCTCGCGGTGGTTGGCGTGCATCTGGAGGATTCGACCGACGCGCTCTTTTCGAGCGCCTTTCGTCACGTTGATCACGGTGGCACCCTTCGCAAGGGTGCCCGAGTACACGCGCACGTAGGTCAGCTTTCCCACGTAGGGGTCGGTCATGATCTTGAAGGCGAGCGCGGCAAAGGGCTCTGCGTCGTCTGCGTCGCGCTCGATGAGCTCGCCCTTCGGAGTGGTCCCAGTCGCAGGCGGGACGTCGAGCGGGCTCGGCAGGTAGTCGACGACCGCGTCGAGCAGTGGCTGGACAGCCTTGTTCTTGAACGCAGACCCGCACAGCACGGGGACGATCTCGCTCGCGATCGTGGCCTTGCGAAGTGCCTTGCGAAGATCGTCGGCGGTGATCTCCTGGTCCGCCACGTAGCGCTCCATGACCGTGTCGTCGTAGTTCGACAGCACGTCGACGAGCTCGTGACGAGCCTCTTCGGCAGCGGCGGCGAGATCGTCGGGGACCGGCTCGGTCTTCCACTTCTCGCCCATCTCGTCGTCCCAGATGAGCGCCTCCATCCGGAGCAGGTCGACCACGCCGCGGAAGGAGCCCTCGACCCCGATCGGCAACTGCACGACGGCAGGTTTGCCGTCGAGGCGGTCGCGGATCATCGAGACCGCTCGAGGGAAGTCGGCGCCTACCCGGTCCATCTTGTTGATGAAGCAGATCCTCGGTACCGAGTACTTGTCGGCCTGGCGCCACACGGTCTCGGTCTGCGGCTCGACTCCTGCAACCGCGTCGAACACCGCCACAGCGCCGTCGAGCACCCGCAGCGACCGCTCGACCTCGACGGTGAAGTCGACGTGCCCAGGAGTGTCGATGATGTTGATCCAGCAGTCGCGCCACTTACAGGTGGTCGCGGCCGAGGTGATGGTGATGCCGCGCTCCTGCTCCTGGACCATCCAGTCCATGGTGGCGGCGCCTTCGTGCACCTCGCCGATCTTGTAGTTCTTGCCGGTGTAGTAGAGGATCCGCTCGGTCGTGGTGGTCTTGCCCGCGTCGATGTGGGCCATGATCCCGATGTTGCGGGTCCGGGCCAGGGGGAATTCACGGATCGGGCGTGCGTCAGCCATTTCTTCAAACTCTCGGGTCGTAGCCGTCTCGGCTAAATGATGGTGCCAGGCAGCCCCTCGCCGCGGGTCTGCCGTTTCCGGTCGGGGCGGGCCAATGCCGCTCCGGCCGGGCGAGCCGGGCCTACCAGCGGTAGTGGGCGAAGGCTCTGTTCGATTCGGCCATCTTGTGCATGTCCTCACGGCGCTTCACCGCCGCCCCGGTTCCGTTAGCGGCGTCGAGCACCTCGTTCGCCAGCCGCTGGGCCATGGTCTTCTCCCGTCGCTGGCGGGAGAACGACACCAGCCAACGGATCGACAGGGTGGTGGCCCGTCGCGGCCGCACCTCGACCGGGACCTGGTAGGTGGCGCCTCCGACCCTCCGGCTCTTCACCTCGAGCTCGGGGCGGGCGTTCTCGACCGCCTTCTTCAGCACCGGCACCGGATCGGTCCCTGTCTTCTCGCGCACCGTGTCGAGCGCGTCGTAGACGATGCGCTCGGCCAGTGAGCGCTTGCCGCGCGACAGCACCTTGTTCACCACCTGCGTCACGAGGACCGACCGGTAGATCGGGTCGGGGAGAAGCTCGCGGCGTGTCGCGGGGCCCTTGCGCGGCATCTCAGGACTCCTTCTTCGCGCCGTAGCGCGAGCGTGCCTGGTTGCGCTCGCGAACGCCTGCAGCGTCGAGAGCCCCGCGGATCACCTTGTAGCGGACACCGGGAAGGTCCTTCACCCGGCCGCCGCGCACGAGCACGATCGAGTGCTCCTGGAGGTTGTGGCCCACCCCGGGGATGTACGCGCTGATCTCGATGCCGCTCGTGAGTCGCACGCGTGCGACCTTGCGCAGAGCCGAGTTGGGCTTCTTCGGGGTCGTGGTGAACACGCGCGTGCACACACCGCGGCGCTGGGGAGCACCCTTCAGCGCGGGTGTCTTCGTCTTGGACTGCTTCGTAGCTCTGCCCTTGCGGACGAGCTGCTCGATCGTGGGCACGCGTGACCTCTCGAAGTGACCTGGGAAGCTAAGAGACTACCCGCTCAGGTGCCGGTGCCGAGCTGGCCGTCGCCCTCGGCGTCGTCGCCCAAGCCGCTTTCGCCGCTCGCTCCGTCGGGCGAGAGAACCTCCGACGAACCCGCGCTCTGGCCGTTGCCTCGGTCGCCGAAGCCGCTTTCGCCGCTCGCCCAGGGCGACGCAGGCGCCTCGGGCTGATCCTCGGGCCGAGAGGACTCGCCGCCCCAGCCGTGGGAGGGCTCGGCCGACTCGGCCGACTGTGCCGGTGAGGCGTCAGAGGGGGTCGGGTAACCGCCCATCTCCGACTCGGTCTGCGAGCTCGGGCCCCGAAGCCACGCGGCGAGGTCCTCGGTCTCCTCGTCGTAGCCGTAGCTGCGAAGCGACAGGCCTGCTGCCTCGGGAAGGTCCACCTCTATCTCCCGGTAGCGGTCCATCCCCGAACCTGCAGGGATGAGCTTGCCGATGATGATGTTCTCCTTCAGCCCGAGGAGGTGGTCGGAGCGGCCCTCGATCGCCGCCTCGGTGAGGACACGCGTGGTCTCCTGGAACGAGGCAGCGGACAGCCAGGAGTCGGTAGCGAGCGACGCCTTCGTGATCCCCATGAGCTCGGGGCGTCCCTCGGCGGGGCGCTTCTGCTCCTGGACCAGGCTCCTGTTCACCTCGGCGAACACCCGCGCGTCGACACGCTCGCCGGGAAGGAACGGGGCGTCTCCCGGCTCCGCCACGAGGACGCGGCGAAGCATCTGACGCACGATGAGCTCGATGTGCTTGTCGTGGATGGACACACCCTGGTCCCGGTAGACCTTTTGAACCTCCTCGACGAGGTACTGCTGGGTGTCGCGTATGCCCTTCACCTCGAGCAGCTCCTTCGGGTCCTTCGGTCCCTCGACCAGGGCGTCGCCGGCCGCGACCTCCTGGCCGGCGGTGACCTCGAGGTGCGCCCTCGAAGCGACGAGCACGGACTCCTCGCTGCCGTCGTCCGCCACGACCGTGAGGCGCCGTCCGCCCTCTTCCTCTTCTATGCGCACCACGCCCGAGTCGCGAGCGAGCACCGCGGCGCCCTTCGGCGTGCGGGCCTCGAAGAGCTCCACCACTCGGGGAAGCCCGTGGGTGATGTCCTCGCCCACGATCCCTCCTGTGTGGAACGTCCGCATCGTGAGCTGCGTGCCGGGCTCGCCGATCGACTGCGCGGCAATGACCCCGACCGCCTCTCCGAGCTCGATGATCCGGCCCGTCGCGAGCGACTGGCCGTAGCACATGGCGCAGACCCCGTGCTCGGACTCGCAGGTGAGGACCGAGCGCACCCGCACCCGCGTCACCTGTGCGTCGTCGCGAAGTCTCCCCACCAGCTCGTCGTCGAGGACCGTCCCGGCCTCGAGCACCGTGCCGTCGGACATGGTGACGTCCTCGGCGAGGACCCGGCCGTATGCGCGCGTCTCCAGGTACGAACGACTCCCGGCCTCGTCGGGCCGAACGTCGTCGAGCCAGATGCCGCGGGCCGTGCCGCAGTCGTCGATGCGCACGATGAGCTCCTGGGCCACGTCGACGAGCCGGCGCGTCAGGTAGCCGGAGTCGGCGGTGCGCAGCGCCGTGTCGGCGAGGCCCTTGCGGGCGCCGTGGGTCGAGATGAAGTACTCGAGCACCGACAGACCCTCCCGGAAGGAGGACTTGATCGGCCGCGGGATCATCTCGCCCCGTGGGTTGGACACGAGGCCCTTCATGCCGGCGATCTGGCGGATCTGCTGCGTGTTACCCCTGGCTCCCGAGTCGACCATCATGTCGAGCGGGTTGAAGGCCATGCCCGACAGGGTCTTCTCCATGGCGCGGCCTACCTCGGAGGTAGCCGAGGTCCATATCTCGATCTCCTTCTGGCGCCTCTCGTCGTCGGTGATGATCCCGCGCTTGAACTGAGTCTCGGCCTTCTCGGCCTCACGCTCGTAGCGCTCGAGGATCGGGCCCTTCTCGGCCGGCGTGCGGACGTCGTCGATCGAGATGGTCAGACCCGACTGCGCCGCGTAGCGAAAGCCAAGGGCCTTCACCCGGTCGAGGCTCTCCGCCACGACGTGCTTGGGCTCGGTGGCGCAGATCTCCTCGACGATCGTGCCGATCGGCGTCGAGCGCTTGCCCACGACGTCGTTGACGAAGCGAAAGCCCTTCGGGAGCGCGCTGTTGAATAGGACCCGCCCTGGTGTGGTCGTGACGTTGAGCTCGTCTGCGTCCGGCGCGGCCCCCTCGGCGTCGGCCGGCGAGGCGGACGACCCGTTCGGGCCACTCGCGGCCGGCGACCCCTCGGCGGAAGCACCGTCGCCTAGTGCCTTCGAGACAGCCGTGTACAAAGAGGACCCGGGCAGAGGGCGCAGCACGATCTTGGCGTGAAGGGCCACCTCGCGCTCGTCGAGCGCGCGCTCGACCTCGTAGGCGTGGCGGAACACCCGCCCCTCGCCCTGGGCTCCGTCCACCTCGAGCGTGAGGTAGTACGAGCCGAAGACCATGTCCTGGGTGGGCACGGTGATCGGCCTGCCGGTGGCCGGGGAGAGGATGTTGTTCGCCGAGAGCATGAGCACCCGCGCCTCGGACTGGGCCTCCGCGGACAGCGGAAGGTGGACCGCCATCTGGTCGCCGTCGAAGTCGGCGTTGAAGGCTGTGCAGACGAGCGGGTGGACCTGGATGGCCTTGCCCTCGACCAGCACGGGCTCGAAGGCCTGGATCCCGAGGCGGTGCAGGGTCGGCGCTCGGTTGAGCAGCACCGGGTGCTCCTGGATCACACCCTCGAGCACGTCCCAGACCTGAGGACGGCGGCGCTCGACCATGCGCTTGGCCGACTTGATGTTCTGGGCCAGCTCGAGGTCGACCAGCCGCTTCATGACGAAGGGCTTGAACAGCTCGAGCGCCATGAGCTTGGGCAGTCCGCACTGATGGAGCTGCAGGGTCGGGCCGATGACGATCACCGAACGACCTGAGTAGTCGACGCGCTTGCCGAGGAGGTTCTGGCGGAACCGCCCCTGCTTGCCCTTCAACATGTCCGAGAGGCTCTTGAGCGGCCGGTTGCCCGGACCGGTGACGGGCCGACCGCGCCTTCCGTTGTCGAAGAGCGCGTCGACGGCCTCCTGGAGCATGCGCTTCTCGTTGTTGATGATGATCTCCGGGGCGCCGAGGTCGAGAAGCCTCTTCAACCGGTTGTTCCTGTTGATCACGCGCCGGTAGAGGTCGTTCAGGTCCGAGGTGGCGAACCGGCCGCCGTCGAGCTGCACCATCGGGCGGAGGTCCGGCGGTATGACGGGGACGACTCCGAGGATCATCGCCCTCGGGTCGTTGATACGCCGCCCGTGGTCGTCGCGGCGGTTGAAGGCGGTGACGATCTTCAAGCGCTTGATCGCCTTCTGCCGGCGCTGCGCCGAAAGGGGGCGGCGGCCGTCGGCCGCGTCGATCGCCTCGCGGAGCTTGACCTCCTCGACATCGAAGTCGATCCGGTCGATGAGGCCCGAGATCGCCTCGGCGCCCATGCCGCCTTCGAAATAGTCGTCGTAACGGATCTTGAGCTCACGCCACAGCAGCTCGTCCTCGATGATCTTGCGGGCGTAGAGGTCGCGGAACTCGTCGAAGGCCCGCTTTGCGAGGTCGATCTCGGCGTCGGTGCGCTCGCGATGCACTCCGATCTCCTTCTCGGCGAGCCTCTGGCGGGCCTTTATCTCTGTGTCCTTCGCGCCTTCGGACTCGAGCTCGGCGAGCTCGGCCTCGAGAGCCTTGAAGCGACGGTCGATCTCGAGGTCGCGCTGGCGCTCGAGCTGCGCCACCTCCTCGGCCAGCTCGCCTTCGAGCGAGGGGAGGTCCTCGTGGCGGCGCTCCTCGTCGACCCAGGTGACGAGGTTGGCCGCGAAGTAGATGACCTTCTCGAGCTGCTTGGCCTTGAGCTCCTCGCGAGCCTCGGTGCCCATCAGCAGGTACGCGAGCCAGCTACGGGTGCCCCGCAGGTACCAGATGTGGACGACCGGGGCCGCCAGCTCGATGTGGCCCATGCGCTCGCGCCGGACCTTCGAGCGTGTGACCTCCACACCGCAGCGCTCGCAGATGATCCCCCGGAAGCGCACGCGCTTGTACTTGCCGCAGTAGCACTCCCAGTCCTTGGTGGGACCGAAGATCTTCTCGCAGAAGAGCCCATCCTTCTCCGGACGAAGCGTCCGGTAGTTGATGGTCTCGGGCTTCTTGACCTCGCCGTTGGACCAGGAACGGATGGACTCGGCGGTTGCGAGCCCGATCCTCAGCTGGTCAAAGTCGTTGACGTCGAGCATTCTCAGAAGCTCCTCTCCGCTGCGCGGCGCTCGTCTTCCTCGTCCGAACCCCGCTCGGGCCGGCTGATGTCGATGCCGAGCTCCTCAGCTGTCCGGAACACGTCCTCGTCGAGCTCTCGCATCTCGATCTCCTCACCGGTGGTCGAGAGCACCTCGACGTTGAGGCACAGCGACTGCATCTCCTTGATCAGGACCTTGAAGCTCTCGGGGATCCCGGGCTCGGGGATGTTCTCCCCCTTCACGATCGCCTCGTAGACCTTGACCCTGCCGAGCACGTCGTCGGACTTGATCGTAAGAAGCTCCTGCAGCGCGTACGCGGCGCCGTAGGCCTCGAGCGCCCACACCTCCATCTCACCGAACCGCTGCCCTCCGAACTGGGCCTTCCCGCCGAGGGGCTGCTGGGTGATCATCGAGTACGGCCCGGTCGAGCGGGCGTGGATCTTGTCGTCGACGAGGTGGGCGAGCTTCAAGATGTACACGTAGCCCACCGAGATCGGGTTGTCGTAGACCTCTCCCGTTCGCCCGTTGAAGAGCGTGGCCTTGCCGTCCGGACCGATCAGGCGCGTGCCGTCCGCCGAGTCGGGGTGCAGCCGCTCGAACAGGCGGCGGATGGTCGGGTGCCGACCGGCTTCCTCCACCTCGTCCCAGTGCGCGCCGTCGAAGGCGGGAGTCGCCACCCACACGGCAGGATCGGTGCGCGGACGGGTCTTCGCTGGGTGGCCATTCGTATGAGCACCGTTTCCGGACACACCGTGGGCGTCGGGCGCCGCGGAAGTACCCGGGTCCGCCCCGTCGGCTTCCCATCCCCAGCGAGCTGCATAGCCGAGGTGCGACTCGAGCACCTGGCCGACGTTCATCCGGCTCGGGACGCCGAGGGGGTTCAGGATGATGTCGACCGGAGTGCCGTCGGCGAGGAAGGGCATGTCCTCGAGCGGGAGGATCTTGGAGATCACTCCCTTGTTCCCGTGGCGGCCGGCGAGCTTGTCGCCCTCGGAGATCTTGCGCTTCTGGGCGACGTAGACCCGGACGAGCTGGTTCACGCCCGGCGGGAGCTCGTGGGAGTCCTCCCGGGAGAACACACGCACGTCGATGACCTTCCCCGACTCGCCGTGAGGGACCTTCAGCGACGTGTCTCGCACCTCGCGTGCCTTCTCGCCGAAGATCGCGCGCAGGAGTCTCTCCTCGGGGGTCTGCTCGGTCTCACCCTTGGGCGTGACCTTGCCCACGAGGACGTCGCCTGCGTCGACCTCGGCTCCCACGCGGATGATCCCGCGCTCGTCGAGGTCGGCCAGGATCTCCTCGGAGAGGTTGGGGATGTCGCGCGTGATCTCCTCGGCGCCGAGCTTGGTGTCGCGGGCGTCCACCTCGTGCTCCTCGATGTGGATCGAGGTGAGCACGTCGTCGCGCACCAGGCGCTCGGAGATGATGATGGCGTCCTCGAAGTTGTAGCCCTCCCAAGGCATGAACGCGACGAGCAAGTTCTTGCCGAGGGCGAGCTCCCCGCTGTGGGTAGCTGGACCGTCGGCGAGGACCTCTCCGGCGTTCACCTTCTGGCCCTCGTCCACGAGGACCTTCTGGTTTATCGAGGTGTTCTGGTTCGAGCGGCGGAACTTGGCGAGGCTGTAGCGCTTGCGCCCGAGCTCGTGACCGAGGCGGTCGCGCTGTCCGGCGCGGTACTCGACGATGACGTGCTCACCGGAGACCTCGGTCACCGTGCCTTCGCCCTCCGATATGAGCACGTCCCCGGCGTCGCGTGCCGCGCGGGCCTCGACTCCGGTCCCGATGTAGGGCGCCTCGGGCACGACGAGGGGCACCGCCTGCTTCTGCATGTTGGCGCCCATCAGGGCCCGGTTGGCGTCGTCGTGCTCGACGAAGGGGATGAGCGCCGTCGACACCGACACGATCTGCTTCGGCGACACGTCCATGAGGTCGACCTCGGCCGGCGGCACGTAGTCGATCTCGCTGGTGGTGCCGTAGGAGGTGGTGGTGGCACCCACCCGCACGCCCGCCCCCTGGGGTCCGCGGCGCACGAGGACGCGCTCGTCGACGAACCGGCCGCGCTCGTCGAGCTTGGCGTTCGCCTGGGCGATGACGTGCTCCTCCTCCTCGTCGGCCGCGAGGTAGACGATCTCGTCGCTCACACGGCCGTCCACGACGCGCCGGTAGGGGGTCTCGATGAAGCCGTACTCGTTCACGCGCGCGTAGGTTGCGAGCGCCCCGATCAGGCCGATGTTCGGGCCCTCGGGCGTCTCGATCGGGCACATGCGCCCGTAGTGGGAGCTGTGGACGTCTCGGACCTCGAAGCCCGCGCGCTCACGCGAGAGGCCTCCCGGGCCGAGCGCCGACAGGCGTCGCTTGTGGGCGAGGCCCGAGAGCGGGTTGTTCTGGTCCATGAACTGGCTGAGCTGGCTCGTGCCGAAGAACTCCTTGATGGCAGCCACGACGGGACGGATGTTGATCAATGTCTGGGGGGTGATCGCCTCCACGTCCTGGGTGGTCATGCGCTCGCGCACGACCCTCTCCATCCGGCTGAGCCCGACGCGCACCTGGTTCTGGATCAGCTCACCGACCGAGCGGATACGGCGGTTCGCGAAGTGATCCTGGTCGTCGATGCGGTACCCGGGCTCCCCGTCGGCGAGGTGGAGCATGTAAGTGGCCGTGGCCAGGATCTCGGAGGCGCTCAGCACGCCCTGGTCCGGGGCTGGCCGCTCGAGGTCGATGTCGAGGACCTCGCAGGCGCGCTCGATCTCCGGACCGAGCTTGCGGTTCAGCTTGTAGCGGCCGACACGCGTGAGGTCATAGCGCTTGGGGTTGAAGAAGGCGTTCTCGAAGTACCCGCGGGCGGCTTCGGCCGAGAGGGGCTCGCCGGGACGTGCCCGCTTGTAGATCTCGAGGAGTGCCTCTTCGCGCGTGGGAGCGATGTCGCGCTCCTTCTCCCACTGGCCCTCGAGGAAGTCGAAGTGACGCACGAAACGGTTCAGGAACGCCTCGTCCTCGTAGCCGAGCGCGCGCAAGAGGGTGAACAGTGAGAGCCGGCGCTTGCGGGCGACGCGTGCTCCCGCCGTGACGTCCTTCGAGGGCTTGGCCTCGACGTCGAGCTCGATCCACTCGCCCCTGTAGGGGTGGATCGTCCCGGTGACGATCGTCTTCGGGTCTCGGCCCGGCTGGAAGATCACGCCGGGCGAGCGCACCAATTGGCTCACCACGACGCGCTCGGTGCCGTTGATGATGAAGGTGCCCTTGTCCGTCATCATCGGGAAGTCCCCCATGAAGACGGTCTGCTCCTTGATCTCGCCGGTCTGCGCGTTCATGAAGCGTGCGCGCACGAACACGGGAGCCGCGTAGATCATGTCCTTCTCTTTGCACTCTGCCTCCGTGAACTTCGGCGGCGGGCGCAGGTCAGGGTCGGTCGGGTCGAACTCCAGCTCGAGGCTCAGCTGGCCCGTGAAGTCCTCGATGGGGCTGATGTCCGAGAAGGCCTCAGCAAGTCCCTTGTCGAGGAACCAGCGAAAGGAGTCGCGCTGGATGGCGACGAGGTCGGGCAGAGGCAGTACCTCGTCGAGGTTGGCAAAGCTGAAGCGTTCGGGGCTCTTTGACCGTGCAGGCAACGGCCTTCCTCCAAGGTGCGATGTGGGTCGGTGGGGTCTGGCTGTGAGGGTCTTGCTGTCTTGCTGCGGGGTTGGTTCGTCGGGTTACTGGGGCGCTGGCGACTTCCTGCCCTTGTTGCCCTGGGACCGGCCGACGGCAGCCGGTACCCGAGGGAGGGCGAGGGAGCAGGTGGGATCGATAAAGGCGGACAGGGCGCGCTGCATCAAGCCGTCGAAGGCAGGGTGACGCGAAAAAGGGGCACGGCAACCGAACAGCATACGCGCCAAGGCGCGGGGACGCAACCCCCAGTTTGCGGCCAGAGACAGGCTACGGAAAGGCCGGGTCCCCGTCAACCATTTCGGGGTCCTGGGACTACTTGACCTCGACGGTGCCGCCTGCCTCCTCGAGCTGGGCCTTGGCCTTGTCGGCGTCGGCCTTGGAGACCCTCTCGAGGACCGGCTTGGGGGCGGAGTCCACCAGGTCCTTCGCCTCTTTGAGGCCGAGGCTCGTAAGCGCCCTGACCTCCTTGATGACCTGGATCTTCTTGTCGCCGGCCGCCGTGAGGACCACGTCGAACTCGGTCTGCTCCTCCTCGCCGCCTCCGGCCTCTGCGGCGCCGCCGGCAGCGGGAGCCGCAGCGACCGCGACAGGTGCGGCGGCAGTGACGCCGAAGCGCTCCTCGAAGTCCTTGAGCAGCTCCGAAAGCTCGAGCACGCTCAAACTGGCGATCCCGTCGAGGATCTGGTCCTTGGAAAGGGTCTTCTCAGCCATCTTGGTTGTTCTCCTCCTGGTCAGGGGACGTCTCTGTTTGGTCTTGCGCCTCGGTCGAAGCGGCGGCCTCTTCGGTCTCTGCAGGCTCCGCGGGCTCTGCGGTTTCAGTCGTCGGTCCGGGCTCTGCGGTTTCAGTAGTCGGTGCGGGCCCTGCGGCATCGGTCGTCGGGGCGGCTTCGGCCACGACGGCGGCCTCGGTTTCCCCGGGCTCCTCTCCGCCGACGGTGCCGCCCTGCTTCTCGACAAGCGCCGAGAGCCCGTAGGCGAGGTTCCTCGGCAGGGCCTGGAGGAGCCCTGCGAATTGCTGCATGGGTGCGGCAAGCGCGCCCGCCAGTCCCGACAGCAGCACCTCACGAGAGGGCAGGTCGGCGAGACGCGCGAGATCCTGCGCGGACAGGAAGCCGTCTCCGAGGAGCCCGCCTTTGACGACGAGGCTCGGGTTGGTCCTCGCATAGTCGCGAAGCGCCTTCGCCACGGCGGTTATCTCGCCGGAGACGAACGCTATGCCGGTCGGTCCCGAGAGCAGCTCGTCCAGGGTCTCGTGACGCCCACCTGCGATGGCGAGCTTCACGAGGGTGTTCTTGTAGACCTTGTACTCGCCGCCGGCGCTCTGAAGGGCCCGCCGCAGCTCCGCCATCTCGCTCACGGTGAGCCCGCGGTACTCGGTGAGGACCGTGGCAGCAGAGGAGTCGAGACGGCCGCGTACCTCTTCGACCACAGCCACCTTCTCGGGCCTCGGATTGTCCATCGCTGCTCTCCCTGTTCGCTGGTGCTCCTCGGTGCACCGGCCCAGCGCCCCTTAGGACGCATTGGCTCAGGCCGTCACCGCGGGCCACCGGAAAGGGACTGGACTTCAGCCCGTGCAGTGGGGTTCGTGGTCGTCACCTATTCAGGCGGGCGAGGAGCCCCTTAGGCGCACGAAGGCGCGACCGGAGGTCTGCGGCGACGGCTGTTCTTCGATCGGCTGACGAGTGTAGTGCCTCTCGAACACCGCTTACGCGGGTGTCGCCAGCTCCTCGACCTCGCGCGCCTTGGCGGGGTCGATCCTGATGCCGGGTGACATGGTCGAAGAGAGCGTGACCGAGCGGAGGTAGCGACCCTTGGCGGCAGCCGGCTTGGCGCGCACCAGCTCGTCGACCACGGCGTGGAGGTTCTCGAGCATCTGCTCGGGTGAGAACGAGCGCTTGCCGATGGAGACGTGGACGTTGCCGACCTTGTCGGTGCGGTACTCGACGCGTCCACCTTTGAATTCGGTGACCGCCTTGCCAACGTCCGTCGTGACCGTCCCCGTCTTCGGATTGGGCATCAGCCCGCGGGGCCCGAGCACTCTACCGAGCTTCCCGACCTGACCCATCAGGGCGGGCGTCGCTATCGCGATGTCGAAGTCGAGGAAGCCCCCCTCGATCTTCGACACGAGGTCGTCAGCTCCGACGATGTCGGCACCCGCCTCCCGAGCGGCGGTCGCATCCTCTCCGGCTGCGAACACGGCGACGCGGGTGTTGCGCCCGGTCCCGGCCGGAAGGCTCAAGGTCCCGCGAACGATCTGGTCGGCCTTGCGAGGGTCCACACCCAGACGGATCGCCAACTCGACGGTCTCGTCGAACGAAGCGCTAGAGAGACCCTTCAACAGTTCGACCGCTTCGGCCGGCGCGTAGAGCTTCTCCCGGTCGAACTGCTCGGTGGCCGCCAGATACCTCTTTCCTTTGTGCACTTGGGGTTCCTCTCTCAGCGGGAGACCGCGACGCCCATCGACCGAGCGGTTCCCTCCACCTGGAGCTTCGCCGCCTCGAGGTCGTCGGTGTTCAGGTCCGGCAGCTTGACCTTGGCTATCTCGGCAACCTGCGCGGGGTTGATGGTCCCAGCCTGTTCGCGCCCGGCCGCCGCCGCTCCCTTTTCCAGACCGGCGGCTTCGCGGATCAGAAATGGGGTAGGTGGGGTCTTGAGGACGAACGAGAACGACCTGTCCTCGTAGATCGTGATCTCGACCGGCACGACCTGGCCACGCTGGTTCTCCGTGGCGGCGTTGTACTGGCGGCAGAACTCCATGGTCTGCACGCCGTGCGGGCCGAGGGCCGTCCCGACCGGGGGCGCGGGCGTCGCGCCGCCGGCGGGCAGCTGGATCTTCACGACTGCAAGTACCTTCTTCTTCTTCGGCGGCAAGACTGACCTCCTGTCGGATATGGCCGCGGCGGTGAGCGCGGTGCTCTTCTAGAGCTTCGCCACCTGGCTGAACTCGAGCTCGACCGGCGTTTCGCGGCCGAAGATGTTCACCAGGACCTTGAGCTTCAGCTGGTCCTCGTTGATCTCGTCGATCTGGCCCGAGAAGTCCGCGAACGGGCCCTCGCGCACCCGCACGGTCTCGCCCACCTCGTACTCGAGGCGCGGGCGGGTCTTCTTGGTCGGCTCGGCGCCGCCTTCGACCTTGACCTGCAGGATGCTCTCGACCTCGCGACGAGAGAGCGGGGTGGGCTTGGTGCCCGGACCGACGAACCCCGTGACGCCGGGGGTGTTGCGGATCACGGACCAAGAATCGTCGTCGAGGTCGCACCGGCACAGCAGGTACCCCGGGAACACCTTCTTCTGGACGATGACCTTCTTACCGCCCTTGAACTCGACGACGTCCTCCATCGGAATGACGACCTCGAAGATCCGGTCCTCCATGTTCATCGAGACGATCCGGCTCTCGAGGTTCGACTTCACCTTGTTCTCGTATCCGGCGTAGGTGTGCACGACGAACCATTGACCGGGTCGGTCGTAAGGACTCTCGACGAATACCTCGGACTCCTCGTCGAACTCGTCGAACTCCCCCGACTCGTCGAAATCGCCGGTCGCATCGAGGATCGGCTCCTCTGGCGCGATCGTCACCTCGTCTGGCGCGATCGTCACCTCGTCCGTGGCGACCTCTTCGAGGGGCATCGGCTCAGCGGAAGCAGCTCCGTTGTCGCTGACGGTGGAATCGGCCAGGTCGAGGGCCTCGGTCTCGGAAGTGGACACGGCCCAGACCGACTCCTCTTGAGCAGGCACACCCGCCGACGCGGTGTCGGACTCGTTCTCGGAGCTCTCGGGCTCCGTGGGGAAGTCGCTCATGACCTTCTGCTCACGAGCTCGGGGTGCTGGGGAACAAGTGGATGACGGCGTGCGAGAAGGCGTAGTTCAAAACGAAGATCAGCGACACGAGCAGTACGAGGGTGATGAAGACCACCGTCGCCGAGTTCACGACCTCGGGCCGCGTGGGCCAGGCAACCTGTCTCAGCTCGGAGCGCACCTCGCGGCCGAACTCGGCGACCCGTCCGGGGAACGACATCTCGGGCCGTGGTTGCGGACGAGTACGCGGGGGCTCGGTTCGCCTGGCCGCGGGAGAGCCATCGGCCTCCACTTGGCCCTGGCGCTGCATCATGCGCTTCATCTCTCGGTTCACGACTTCGTACGCCTTTCGACTGCGCACCTCTGCACGAAGGTGGCAGGGCAGGAGGGACTCGAACCCCCAACCGCCGGTTTTGGAGACCGGTGCTCTACCAGTTGAGCTACTGCCCTCCGGCAGCTCGGGCACCGCTTGCCCCCAGCCGGCCTTTCGGGGGCCCGGTCATGAAGGTTACTCCTTCGTCGCCCCAACGGCGCCCCGGCACGTGCCTCTGCACGAGCCCCGACCCTCTCTCGGGCGGGCACCCGCCCGGGCCCGCGGCCCTGGCACCCCGTGGCCCCGACGGCCTTAGCGGGTTTCCTTGTGCAAGGTGTGCCGGCGGTCCCACCGGCAGTACTTGTTCATCTCGATCCTCTCCCGGTCGTTCTGCCGGTTCTTGATCGTGATGTAGTTGCGACGCTTGCACACCTCGCAGGCCAGCGTCACCTGGACCCGCTTCTCGTTCTTCGCCATCGCCTGCTCCTGAAATCGTCCTAGTTCTGTCGTCTGGTAGCGGCGGCGGGACTCGAACCCGCGACCCCACGATTATGAGCCGTGTGCTCTGACCGACTGAGCTACGCCGCCTTGGGTGAGCCCCCTGTCGGAATCGAACCGACGACACCAGCCTTACCATGGCTGTGCTCTGCCGACTGAGCTAAGGGGGCGGCACAGCACTTCTGCAGCGAAGAAGTGTAGTTGGTCGGTTTGAGCCCACCCACTCCCTGTATCGGCCTGCATCTGAGCCCCATTGTTCGACCCACCGGTACCATGCCCCGATGCGGGTCCGCCTTGCGAGCCCAGACGACGCCGAGGCGATCCGGCGCATCTACAACAAAGAGGTCACAGGCTCCACTGTCACGTTCGATCTCGTGCCTCGGACCCTGAGAAGCCAGAGAACCTGGATAGCTCGCCACCAAGGGGCGCACCCGGCATTGGTCGCCGTGGAAGGGTCTCGTGTCTGCGGCTTCGCTTCGCTCTCGCCGTTCCACGAGCGAGCCGCCTACTCCACCACCGTCGAGGACTCGGTCTACGTGGACGAGGACTGCCGCGGCAAGGGTGTGGGCAGGGCCCTCCTCGACGAGTTGCTCGTGCTCGCGACGCGACAGGGCTTCCACACGGTGATAGCGAGGACCACCGCCGACAACGGGGCTTCCATCGCACTTCACCAGGCCTGCGGGTTCAGCCTGCTCGGAGTCGAGCGCGAGGTCGGCCGCAAGTTCGGGCGTTGGCTGGACGTCGCAATCCTGCAGAAGATGCTCTGAGGCCTCGGTCCACCTCGCGCCTCCGGCCGGCGGCCGGCGGCCGCCCGCAGAGGGCAGCCGTTTCCCGCTCAGGTCCCTGCGTAGTCGAGGCTCGGGCCCGGCTCGTCGATCCCACCGGGTGTTCCACCACCGCGCCTGCGCCAGCGCGACAGCGACCGTCCCCTTTCGAACGGGGTGAGAGGGACGGTCAAGATGCCGAGGCACACCAAGAGTGCAAAGGCGACGGTGAGCGGGTTGGCGTGCAAGAGGTCCGAGACCAGCTGCCTCCCGCCTGGAAGGCCGAGGAACACCGATGAGATCGACAGCCCGATGATGAGCGAGCGCATCTTCCCGGCGGCCACCGGGGCGAGGAGGATGAGCCCCCACGAGAGGTACCAGGGCTGAACCACCGGGCCGAGGGCCACGACTAGCAGCATCGTGAGACCCATGGCGCGCAGGCTTCCCACGCGATCGGAGTTCAGAAGCAGCCACACCCCGGCTATCGCCGCGGCGCTCAGCCCGATGAACCGTGTGACCGAGAGCATGGTGTGCAGCGGGACGCCGATTCCGACGAGATGCGCGACGTCGGTTAAGAAGATCCCCACTCCGGTCGACGGCGCAACCCACGACCGGACGGTCCCCGGGGTCGCCAGGTTCAGCACCCAGCTCCAGCCGAGGCCGGTGACGAGCGACAGTCCGCCCATGATGGCGGTCGCGATCAACCCCGCGGTGACCACCGGCCTTATGCGGGCGCGAAGAGGCAGACCTATCCCCGTCCAGTCCCAGGCGATGTACAGGATGCCGAGGGCCGCAGGGACCTTTACCGCAGCGGCCAGCGAGCAGAGGACGATGCCCGCGACCGGCCTTCCACGTTTGGCGACAGCGATGCCGGCGAGAAGGAAGCCGAGCATCAGAGCGTCGTTGTGAGCCCCCCCCACCAGATGGAGGGTGGTGACGGGGTTGAGGACGGCCAGGGTGAAGACGTAGCCGGCGTCACGACGCATGCTCCGGGCGAGAGTCGGGATGCTCACGGCGATCAGAGCCACGCCCACGAGAGAAAGCAGGCGGAGCATCACCAGATCGGGTAGCTCGTGGTGCATCGACAAGCTCGTGATGATGCCGTCGAGCTGCATGAAGAGCGGCCCGTACGGAGCGGGGGTGTTGAGCCAGAGCTTGTCCACCAACGACACCGACTGCACCCCGCCGAGAACCCCTGGACCGTAGTGGTAGGGGCTTATGTGATGGCTCATCATCTCCCCTTGCGCCACGTAGCTGTAGACGTCGCGACTGAACAGCGGGGGCACTATGAGCAGGGGGAGGATCCACAAGCAGAAGATCCACGCCAGCTTGCGGACCGGGACGCCTCCTAGCTGTGCGGTGGTCCGGATGAGGCTGTACCAGGCGCGCATGAGCAGCAGCAATCCGCCGTACACGGCCACGAGCCCGAAGAAGAGCCAGTGCGTAGACGGCTCGGACCCGGTGGCGGGAACCCCGAAGAACCAGGCGCCCGCCTGCTTCAGGACGAAAGGTGAACGCTGCTGGGAGACTCCGGCCGTTATCGCGGTGACGGCGACGAAGCCGAGGATCGCCGGGCGCAAGAGCAACCTGGAGACGTCGGCTTCCCCCGCGACGGCTGGGACGTCCGGGCCTACCAGCGCGCTGAAGGGCCAGCGCGACCTCACCGCCTCGTCCCAACGCGTCAGCCGGTCGAGCACCGCTGTCACGACGGGAAGGGTTAGGAGACGGGCCGCGACGGCGCGAACCAGGGTAACGAGGCGGACGAGAAGTCCACGGAGATCGGTCTTCGTCTCCACGCCGGTCAGAATCCGCCCCATCAGGTGGGTCGGGCCTCCAGGGTCAGATAGGTGGTCCGCCTGCCCCGCAGGCCGACCATTACGGACATCCGAACGGGCACGGGCTCCGGCAGGATCAGCCAACTCCTGCTCGAAAGGGGGCTCCGTCGTAACGACATTGTAATGAGCCCTCGCCGCGAGGCAAGTCAACACCGGCTGGGCCGAGGGAGGTCGTTCGCACATCTCGGGAGGCCGGTCGCAACCTCACGAGGACGCGCAGTGGGCCGGGAAGGATTCGAACCTTCGAAGGCAACGCCGGCAGGTTTACAGCCTGCTCCCTTTGGCCACTCGGGCACCGACCCGTGCGTGACGTTACCCGAGCGCGGCGCCCTCGATCTCCCGATCGGACCCGGAGCTAGGGTGTCCGCGTGCCCACGTTCGACGTCGTCTCCGAGGTCGACATGCAAGAGGTGCGCAACGCTGTCGACCAAGCCAACCGCGAAGCCAGCACGCGTTTCGACTTCAAGGGAACCGACTCGTCCGTCGAGATCGGCTCAGACGAGCTCGTGTTGCACTCTGCGACAGAGGATCGGCTGCGGGCCCTTCATCAGGTGCTCGAGGAGAAACTGGTTCGTAGGCAGGTATCGCTCAAGGCGCTCGAGGACAAGAAGATCGAAGAAGCAGCAAAAGGGACGGCCCGCCAGCACATCGCCATCCATGCCGGGATCTCCGCCGACAACGCCAAGCGCATCAACAAGTTCATCAAGGACATGAACCTGAAGGGCGTCTCCTCACAGACCCAAGGTGACCAGGTTCGGGTGTCGTCGAAGAAGCGCGACGACCTACAGGCGGTGATCCAGGCGCTCAAGGACGGGGACTTCGGCGTTCCCCTCCAGTTCACCAACTTCCGCGACTGATTCACCGACGCCAACTGGTTGGTGTTCGGCCCCGGCGGGATGCGGGTGGTGGCGGAAGAGCCGGTTGAAGAGCAGGAACTTGCCGACCCACAGGACGCCGTAGGCCGCGAAGTTGGCTCCAAGCACGATGATCGTACGTCCGAAGTGGTGGAAGTGGTGCGACGTGCTGAAGTTGTGCGCCACCGCCGCGGCGACCGTCGAAAGCGCCAAGCCGGCGAACGAAGCCAGCCAGAACGGCACGACCTCCTTCATCAGGTGCGAACGTCCCGTCTTGCCCCAGGCCCACCGGCGGTTCAGGTAGTACGACGGGATCGTCGCGACGGCGTTGGCGAAGATTGCACTGGGAACTTCTGACCAGAGGTGGACGACCCCGAAGACGAGGCCCAGGACGCCCAGGGACACTGCCGTCGAGACGACCGACACCATCGTGTAACGGATCATCTTCTTCCCAGACGGGGTCTGGTAGATGCCGATCAGCCGTTCGAGACCGGCTACGGGGGTGGCGCGCATTGGGCGCAACTCTACCCCTACGGCCCCTTCCTCATACCTCGCCTGGTCGCAGCGGGTGTCCCTCTCAGCTGGCTTTTATACAGCGTTGGCCGCGGCAACGGCGCCGAACCAAGACGCGCTCGGTTTGGGCCGGCGAACGAAATTCTCGCGATCCACCTCCACCAGACCGAACGTCGGCCCGTAGCCGAGAACCCACTCGAAGTTGTCGAGAAGGCTCCAGTAGATGTAGCCGCGGACCACGATCCCGTCGTCGATGCAACGGTGAAGACCCGAGAGCGCCTCGGCTACGAACGAGATCCGCTGTGAGTCGTCTGCAGTGCCTATCCCGTTCTCCGTCACGAGCACCGGGGTCCCGCCCGTCACCTGCGCAGCCCGTCGGACGGTCGCCTCGAGCGCCTGGGGCCAGTACTCGTATCCCATCTGGGTCAATGCCACGCCGGGATCGGGTGGAAGGGTCCGCGACGGTCCGATTCGCGCGCGGCTGTAGGTCTGGACCCCTACGAAGTCGTCTCCGTCTGTCGCCGCAAGAAAGACGTCCTCCGCCTCGTGCCGCATCTCCTTCAGGTTCTCCTCGCCTCCGTCGGCGGCCTGGTAATCCGTCATCGAGAGGGTGAGACCGACGGGGAAATCGCCGCGACCCGAGCGAAGCGCCTCCGCCCCGAGGCGGTGTGCGCGGCAGAGCGCTTCGCTCACGGTGTGGTGTCGCTTCTCGTCCTGGACGGCCGGAGGGAAGATCCCGAGCCGGTACCCAACGAACGACACGATGTTCGGCTCGTTGATCGTGCACGCCCACCCGACCAGGTCGCCGAGATGGGACACGGCGCGCTCGCAGTAACGCGCGAACGTCTCGGGCGCGTCGGGGGCCTCCCAGCCTCCGCGCCTCGCCAGCCATCTCGGGATCGTGAAATGGTTGAACGTCACTATCGGCAAGAGGCCACGCTCGCGACAGAGCGCGCAAATCGTCCTGTAGTGCTCGAGGGCCGCCACCGACCACTCGCCTTCCTCGGGCTCGATCCGGCTCCACTCGACCGAGAACCGGTAGGCGCCGAGCCCTAGTGACGCCACAAGGTCGACGTCCTGCGGCCAGCGGTGAAACGAGTCGCACGCATCTCCGCTCGGCTCCACACAGGGTGTCGACTCTGCGTGCTCGAACTCCCACCAGTCGTTGTTCAGGTTCTGCCCCTCGACCTGGTGCGCTGCGGTGGCGGCACCCCAGAGGAAGCTCTCCGGGAATCTCAGGTCGGGCATCTGACACACCGTAGTTGCAGCAAGTCGGTCGACCCCTGAAAGGATGTGATTCGTGGGTGAGGCACTCGACTCCTTGGTGAAGCTGCTCGACATAGAGCCGATCGAAGTCAACATCTTCAGGGGAGTAAGTCCCGAGGAACGGCGCCAGCGCGTCTTCGGTGGCCAGGTTGCCGCCCAGTCGCTCATGGCCGCCGGCCGCACGGTCGACCGGGGCCGGGTGCACTCACTTCACTCGTACTTCCTCCGGCCCGGTGACCCCACAGCTCCGATCCTCTACGAGGTCGATCGGATTCGAGACGGGCGGTCGTTCACGACCCGCAGGGTTGTCGCCATCCAGCACGGGGAGGCGATCTTCAACATGGCGGCTTCGTTCCACGTCGATGAGGAGAGCCCCCTCGTCCACCAGGTGCCGATGCCGCAGGTGCCGGGACCCGACGAACTGCCTCCACTCGCCGAGCGTCTCGAACCCCTTCGTGACGAGCTCGCCGACTGGTTCGCGCGCTCCCACCCGATCGAACAGCGACACGTCGGCGAACTCCCTTGGATGGCGCATCAGGGACGCGACCCGGTCCAACGGCTATGGATCCGCGGCGACGGGACACTGGGTGACGACCCCCTGCTGCACGCGTGCGTGGTCGCTTATGCGTCCGACATGTCTCTCTTCGACACGATGCTCGCACCGCACGACGTGCGATGGGTCGACGCAGAGTTCATGGGAGCGAGCCTCGACCACTGCATGTGGTTCCACCGGCCGTTTCGCGCCGACGAATGGCTCCTCTACGACATGGACAGCCCGGCCGCCTACGGGGCGAGGGGCCTCGCACGCGGCTTCCTGTTCACGCGCGACGGAACGCTCGTCGTGTCGATGGTCCAGGAGGGGTTGATGCGATTGGTCCCTCGCCAGTCGACCTGAGCGCATTCGAGCTCCCGCCGTTGCCGCTCGCTCTGGGCCCAATGCCACTAGAGGCGGGGCACCAGGGATTCACCGGCACTCCGCTACACGGATTCGGCATAGTGGGATGCCCACTCGGCAGCGGGTGCATGACGACTTGGGTCCGCCGCGGATAGTCGGTACCGGGCAGGCAGAACTTGGAGCCGCTCACCGGGCCTATCGACGCATTCTCAGAATCACAGGCGACCTGGTCGAGGAAGACCGCATTCAAGTTCGGAAGGGTCGTCGCGCCCGTGCACGCCGGGTAGAGGAGCTCGAGATAGGAGGGCGAGCTCTTCGCTGCACCGCCTCCGATCTCCGTGTTGCCGCTGTAGCAGTCCGTCGCGCCCGGCTCGAGATTGACCGCCGCGAAGTCACCGTTCGTCGGGTTGCCGAAGAAGCCGTTCGAGCCGTAGGTATTGCCGATGATCGCGTCGCCGGACTCGTCGAACAAGCAGGCGACTTGGGCCTGGGTACCACCCGTGCAGGGGTCTCCGCTGTCGGGATAGGGCACGAGGATCGTTCCCCAGGCACCGTTGTGGACGAAGGTGTTGTCCATGACGGTGTCGTTGCGCCCGCCCGAGATCGACATGCCGGTGCCCACCGGGCCGGCGGCTGCGGATCCCAGCGCCGGGACGTTCGGGTTGTTGTTGTCGTGGACGTTGTTGTGAATGAACACCCAGCACGAGTGAGTCTTGGTGATGGGGCTTATGCCGCCGTTGGGGCAAGCACCGTTCTGGGGCGGGGGGTTGTCACCGTTCTGGCTGTTGGTGTCGAACCCGTCCTCGTTGTTGTCGAACTGCGAGTTCTCGATGACAAGTTGGCCGCCCGAGTTTGAACCCGAGTACCCCAGCGCGTTGTATTCGGCCCAGGCGTGATCGACCGTCTGGTCGCACACCTGTTGGCAAGCCCCTATGTAATAGCCCGAGTCGTTGAAGTTGCTCGCGTAGGTCTGGTCCCACGTGCCGCCGCTCCAGTTGCTGGAGAAGATCCCGTACTGCGCCGCTGTCGACTCGTCGCCGTAATAGGTGCTGGTCGCGTTCAGGTACGACCCCCCGAATCCCCATCCGCCGACCTTCCTGCTGTCGGCGCCGCCGTTCCACCAGATCTCGTTGCCTGTCTGGCCGTCGCCCCCCGCGCCTCCGAGGAAGTTGCAAACGGTCAGGTTCTGCACCCAGACGTCGTTGGCCTTCCAGACCTCGATGCCGTTGAGCCCGAGAGGGCCGGACTTGTCCGAAGGCCCGAAATTCTGATCCGCCGCCTTGGAGCTGCACGGCGCCGAGCCGGGCTTGGTCCCGTCGACTATCACCGTGTTGCGGTTCATGCCGCGCAGCCACACGCCGGGTGTGGTGATGAGCACACCCGCAGGCATGTCGGGCTGTCCGGCCGGCACGCTCGACGAGTTCGTCTTGTAGTCGCCGGGCCCTACCAAGATCCAGTCCCCCGGCTTAGCCGCGTCGACGGCTGCTTGGATCGTGGCGAACTGCCCGGCGATGCCGCTGTAGGTGCCAACCCTCAGCACGCTGGCCTGTTCGCCCGTCAGTTGGATCCCGGGGCCTCGACCTCCCAGGGTCATCAGCGCCACCAGAGCCACTGCTCCCGCCGGCGACAGCGCTCTGATCCACGAGCGTCTCGATCGAAGCCGCAACTACCCACCTCCTCGTCAGAGGGGGTAACGGCGCTGGACTGCAGACCTAGCGATCGCCGATCGGCACGTACGGCCTGGGCTCGGATCCCACGAAGAGCTGCCTCGGCCGCACGATCTTGGAGTCCTGGTCGAGCAGCTCCTGCCAGTGGGCGAGCCATCCCGCGGTCCGGGGGATGGCGAAGAGGACCGGGAACATCTCCAAGGGGAAGCCCATGGCCTGGTAGATGAGTCCCGAGTAGAAGTCGACGTTCGGGTAGAGGCGCCGGCTGGTGAAGTACTCGTCTGCCAGGGCTATCTCCTCGAGCTTGAGCGCGATGTCGAGGAGCGGGTTCTTTCCCGTGATGGCGAACACTTCGTCCGCTGTGCGCTTGATGATCTTCGCTCTCGGGTCGTAGCTCTTGTAGATGCGGTGACCGAAACCCTGCAGTCGCCCGTGTCCCGCTTTGACGGACTCGACAAAAGCGGGGACGTTGTCCATCGACTCGATCTCCTGGAGCATCCTGATGACGGCCTCGTTGGCGCCCCCATGGCGCGGCCCGTAAAGAGCAGCGCAAGCCGCGGCGCAGCACGAGTACGGATCGGCGTGCGAGGAGCCCACCACCCTCATCGCCGTGGTCGAGCAGTTCTGCTCGTGGTCGGCGTGGAGGATGAACAGGATGTCGAGTGCTCTGGCAAGCGTCGGGTTCGCGTCGAATCGCGGTTCCGCGACCTTCCACATCATCGACAGGAAGTTCGAGCAGAACTCGAGCGAGTTGTCCGGGTAGACGAAGGGCATTCCCACGCTGAACCGGTGGGCCGCCGCCGCCAGCGTGGGCATCTTCGCGATGAGCCGGATGACCTGACGCTGCCTGGCCTCGGGGTCGAAGATCTCCTTGGCGTCGAGGTAGAAGGTGGAGAGCGCCGCGACCGCCGAGACGAGCATTCCCATCGGATGGGCGTCGTAGTGAAAGCCTTCGAGGAACCGCTTGCGCACGTTCTCGTGGATATAGGTGTGGTACGTGACGTCGTGTCGCCATTCACTGAATTGCGCGGCCGTCGGTAGCTCGCCGTGGAGTAGCAAGTAAGCCACCTCGAGGTAGTTCGATCTCTCGGCGAGCTCCTCGATGGGATAGCCGCGGTAGCGCAAGATGCCCTGCTCTCCGTCGACGAAGGACACGGAGCTCTCGCAGGCGGCAGTTGCGGTCAGGCCCGGGTCGAAGAACCAGATCCCCGGCAGGAGCTTCTGCCACTCGCTGGCGGCGACCCCCCCGTGACGAATCGGTATCTCGAGTTGGTTGCCTGTCCGGTTGTCGACGATGGTGATGCTCTCGGTCACGAACTCGGAGCCTCCTGTCAGGTTCGTAGTCGATCCTATGACGCCACGGCAGGTCAGGTCACTCCAGGGCTGCGGGCGGCTGCCCGCGGAGTCCCCGAGCCGGTCGATGCGTTCGAGATCTTCTCGATGAACGACGCAGAGACCGACGCGGAGCGAGTGGGGTCACCGGTGTAGGCGGCCGTGATCGCGTGCACTCCAGCTGCCGGGTAGCTCACTGTGCAGGTGGCCCGGCCGTGGCTCACAGGCTGGGTCCCACAGCCCGAGATCGGGGTGGCGTCGTCGGAGAAGGCCACGGTGCCCGTGGCCTCAGGCAGACCCCCAACCGATGCTGCGACCGTGGCCAGATATGTGACCCTCCCACCCGCCGCCACGGTGCTCACGGAGGCGTAGACGGTCGTGGTCGAGATCGCCTGCGAGATCGTCAAGGGAAGCAAGATCGTCGCCGGGCTACCGGGCGCCGCCGGTGAAGTCGCGGAGACCCGAAGATTGTACGAAGCTCCCGGAGACACCGTGAGAGATGGAAAGTTCAACGCGATCGACCGTCCCGCGCTCACGTCGACACGACCTCGAGGCGAGACCGGGCCGGGACTGAACGTTCCGACCGCGCCTTGAGCACCCGAGGCAGTGAGTGAAGCGACGACTCCGACAGAGGTCTCGTCGACGTTTCCGGTGTCGACGAGGACCACCTGTACTCCGAGAGACGTCGTTGCCGGCAACCCCAAGCCCGACGCGCCATGCGATCCGGCCGGCGTGGTGACGGCATCCGAGATCGTGAGCGCATGGGTTGCGACGAGCGTCGGGGATCCGACGATCGCTGCAACGAAGTCGCTTATCGCCGAAGGAGCCCACGAAGACGGGTCCTGCACCCATGTCGAGACCGGCAGGCGGGCCGAGCCCGGGCCTTTTCGCACCGACGACCGGCACTGCGCCCACAACGCGTCGTCGGATACGAGCGAGGAACCAACAGCCTGCATGGCCGACACGGTGGATGCCTGATCGCCGGCTCCGTTTGCCACTCCCGTGGGACCGCCGAGGACGCCTTCGAGCGCGGCACGCAGGCTCGAGGCTGCTCGTGCTCTGTCCGCGAACGCTTTGTCGCAATCCGAACCTCGGCCCAGGGCGGGAGAAGGTGGCGAGATCTGCTGAAGCTGCGTCACTTGCTGCTCGGTCTGTGAAGCGAGCGAGTCGAGGTCCGAGAAGAAGCTCCCGCGATCGAGACCGGGTCCCTGCCGCAACAAGGTGGCGAGCAACGTGCCAGAGGAGTTCGACTGGGCCACGAGAGGCGTCGCAAGCGCGACGAACCCGCGGTCCACCGTCCTGTTGTACGAACTGGAGGCAGGCGATATCTGCGAGACCGCACCCACCGCCAGGACGACGATGATCGCCGACAAGCCCGCGGCTGCAAGGACGACGGTCAGCCTTCTCGTAATGGCGCGCCGCCGGCGAAGCCGACGGCCCGAACCGACCATTCAAAGGACCTTAGAGGCTCTTCGCGACCCCCTCGGCCCCTCGGACCGATCACCCGGCAGTCAGATGGTCGTCGGTAGACTGGTCAGTCGTGCCCGAGAGCACCCCCCTTGCACCACCTCCCCTCTTCGATCGCGCCCAGCAGCGACGTCGCAGCAACCGTCGTCGTCTTCGTCGAAGGGTCCTCAAGGTCGCCGTCATAGCTCTGGCGGTGATCTTCGTCGTGGCCGGATCGGCGATCGGGTACATCGTCTACCGGAACAACCAGATAACCCGTGTCAAGGTGAACGGCATCACCGCCGTTCCACCATCGGGTGCGGAGAACATCCTTCTCGTGGGGAACAACTCGCGGTGCGCACTGAACGGTCAGCAGTCGACCTCCTTCGGGACGTGTTCCGAGGTGGGAGGAGCTCGAAGCGACGTCACGATGCTCGTCCACATCGATCCACGAACACACAGCGCATCGATCCTGTCGATCCCTCGTGACCTGTTCGTACCGATACCGGGATCGAAAGCGGCGAACCGGGTGGACGACGCCCTCAATTCCGGACCTGAACGCCTGGTCCAGACCGTCCAGGAAGACCTCGGCATTCCGGTGAACCACTTCGTCGAGCTCAATTTCGACAGCTTCCAAGGAGTCGTGAACGCGCTGGGAGGGGTGTCGATGTACTTCCCCGACCCCGTGAAGGACTCGTACTCGGGACTCAACATCACCACACCCGGCTGCCAGTTCCTGAACGGAACACAGGCGCTCGAAGTGGTGCGCGCGCGTCACATGTACTACGAGAGCGGCGGGCGGTGGCTCTACGACGGTCTCGGAGATCTGAGCCGCATACAGCGAGACCACGAGTTCCTGAGGGTCCTTGCAACGGCGGTGGCCAAGAAGGGTCTTGGCAACCCACTCGCAGACAATTCCATCATCGGGTCTGTAGCCCCGCAGATCCAGGTCGACTCCTCGCTCGGGTTCGGGGACATCCTCGGGCTGGTCCTCACCTTCCACGCGGTCAACCCCGACGCGGCACCCACGACCACCCTTCCGGTGCTGATCGACCCCAACAGCTACATCTACGACGGCGCCAACTACGGCTCGGTCGTGCTGCCGAGCGAGCCACAGGACCAACAGACGATCGATCAGTTCCTCGGAGTCACACGGCCCGCTGGATCACAGGTGGCGCCCCAGTCGGTGACCGTCTCTGTGATGAACGGCACGGGCGCCGCGGACCAAGCCGCCACCACGGGTCAGGAGCTTGGTGCATTGGGGTTCAACATGGTCGGGGTCGGCGACTCGACGTCGGTCGGCCCCGTCTCGGAGACGACGGTCAATTACTCACCCGGACACGAAGCGGACGCAGAAAGAGTTCTGCAGTCGATCTCGGGGTCGGTGGTGATGGGCCAGGGACCCACTCAGGACGGCGCCGACGTCACGGTCGTGACCGGTTCGGACTTCTCGGTTGCCCCACCGTCTGCGCCTTCGGGCGCCGGTTCGGGGCAGTCGACCTCAGTCGGGTCCTCGGCTCCTTCCTCGGGGGGTTCTTCAGGGACGTCCCCGTCGAGTGGGGGATCCTCTTCGGCGACAGAGCTGTCGGCTCCTACCAACGCATCCGAGATCCTGCCCGCCTATGACCCGCGGTCCTGCAACCCCAAAGGTGGACCCGGCACCTGACCCTCGAGGGGTCGTGTGACGCGCGGTACCGGTGATCGACCCGCTGCTGTGCTGCGGTTTGTCTCAGCCGGCGTGAAGCCCGGCCGTGGTCTTCAACGCGCTGGAGGTCCGCCGCCAGTCGACGGTAGGTCCGATCGCCTCCAGGTCGACCCTGTCTCGGTGGCGGTCCACCACTGCGAGAAGCGACCTGATTGTCGATGGCTCGAGGAGATGCGGGACCAGGCCAAGGTCGAGCAGCTTGGTGTGCGCGGCGCGGTAGTAGTGCTCTTCCTTCTCGACGCGCGGGTCCTCGAGCGTGTCGATCTGCACGTTCCCGGGGTACGCCTCTGCGACCAGGTCGGCCATCTGCCTGACCGAGTACATCTCGGTGAACTGGTTGAACACCCTGAACTCTCCCTCGTCGGCCGGGTTGAGCAGGGCCAATTCGATGCAAGCCAACGTGTCGCGGATGTCGAGCACTCCGCGCGTCTGGCCCCCTCGCCCGTAGACCGTAAGGGGATGACCGACCACTGCCTGGACGCAGAATCGGTTCAGCACGGTGCCGAAGACGCCGTCGTAGTCGAAACGCGTGGCCAGGCCCCGGTGCATCGTCGTCTCGTCGGTCTCCTGGCCGTAGACGATTCCCTGGTTCAGGTCCGTGGCCCGCAGTCCCCAGATCCGGCACGCGAACTGGATGTTGTGACTGTCGTGAACCTTCGAGAGGTGGTAGAAGGATCCCGGCTGCTTTGGGAAGGGCAAAACGTCGGTACGACCCTTGTGGGTTATCTCGATGAAGCCTTCCTCGATGTCGATGTTGGGCGTCCCGTACTCGCCCATCGTCCCGAGCTTCACCAGATGGATCGTCGGGTCGAGCTCCGCTATCGCGTAGAGAAGGTTCAGCGTTCCGACCACATTGTTGTACTGGGTGTACACGGCGTGTTGACGATCGATCATCGAATACGGCGCAGAGCGTTGTTCTGCGAAATGGACTACGGCGTCAGGCTCGAAACGTCGAAGGGTGCGCTCGACGAACTCCGCGTCGGTGAGGTCGCCGACGAACGCCTCGATTCGATGCCCGGACACCTCTTCCCATGTGCGGATGCGGTGCTGGAGGTGCTCGATGGGAACGAGACTGTCGACACCCATCTCGAAGTCGTACTGACGGCGCACGAAGTTGTCGACCACTCCGACGTCGTGGCCACGCCGCGATAGGTAGAGCGCTGTCGGCCAACCCAGATAACCGTCGCCCCCCAGTACGAGAAACCTCACCCGATGACCTCCTTGGGTCGCGCCCGTCCGCCCGCTCACTGGCTGGCTCCCTGGCGCGCTCGCTCGTCGTAACGTCTTCGTCATAAAGGATGGCCCAGGAAGCTGGGAGGAGGCTGGGAACGGTCACAGAACGCGCTGTGAGTGTGTGAAGACCGTGTTACGCGAAGGTGCAGCTAGGCGCATGTAACAGAAAGTTTTGTCGCGATTGTCGTGATTTCGGCGCTGAGTGGATCCTTCGGTACGCTCCCCCCCGTGCTCGGCGCCGTGTACCACGTGAACTTCCTGCAGGCCATCATCATCGGCCTGATCCAGGGGCTGACCGAGCTGTTCCCGATATCGAGCCTCGGGCATACGGTTCTCATCCCCTCTTGGATCGGCGGCACCTGGGCCACGCTCGTGCACCAGGAGGCGAGCTCGGAGAGCCCGTACCTCGCGTTCGTCGTCGGCCTCCACCTCGCCACCGCCGTCGTCCTGCTCGGCTTCTACATACGAGAGTGGTCCAGGGTCATCGCCGGTGTGATTCGGAGCATCGTCCGGCGACGCATCGAGACCGATGCGGAGCGGCTCGGGTGGCTGATCGTCATCGCCACGATCCCGGTGGGCATCCTCGGAATCGCCTTCGAGCACGACTTCCGCGTGCTCTTCGCCAAGCCCTTGGCGGCGGCTCTCTTCTTGATGCTGAACGGCGTCATCCTCTTAGCCGGAGAACGTCACCGCCGGCTGGCGCGCAAAACACTCAAGCCGGTGCTGACCGGGGCAGGCGCGCAGTCACCAGCTCCCGCCGCTGCACCGGCATCAGCTGTCGGGCCGCGACACACCCGGTCTCGCGACAACAACCTCGTCCCGATCGACGACGAGGCAGAGGAGGAGCTCTCCCACATAGGAGTCTCCAGCTCCTTCGTGATCGGTCTCTCCCAAGCTCTGGCTCTGCTGGCAGGGATAAGCCGGGAGGGTGTCGCCATGGTCGGCGGCCTCTTCCGTGGGCTCGACAACGAGAATGCGATGCGGTTCTCTTTCCTCCTGTCCACCCCGGTCATCTTCCTCGCGGGCATCTACAAGGTCCCCGACCTGCTCGGCCACCTCGGCAACGGCATCCGCGGTCAGGTGATAGCGGGAAGCTTCGCGGCCGCGGCCACCTCGCTCTTCGCCGTCATGTTCCTCTCCCGCTACTTCAAGACGAGGACCCTTCTCCCCTTCGCGGCCTACTCACTGCTCTTCGGCCTCGCCTCCGCCATCCGCTTCGGGATCTTTTGACACGACCGCGGGGGCGCGGCCTGCACCGGAGGTGCCGTCAGTAGAGTGAAGCCGAAGGCGCCCTCTGGCGCCGCTCGCGCGCCAACGCCGGAACGGAGGGCTCGGCTTTGCGGCCACGACCCAGAGAGCTAGCGGCCCGACAGGTCCGAGAGGCCGCTCCTCGCGCTGCCGGAAACTGCGATCTTTCCGGGACGGAGCGTGCTGCCGGGGCGACTGGCACCGACCTGGTGGACCTCACCATCGTCCTCCCCTTCTACAACGCCGGCCCCCAGATCGAGAAGACAGTGGCGAGCACCGTCGAGGTGCTCGGTCGCGCCGGCGTCTCGTTCGAGGTCGTGGCGGTGTCGGACGGCTCGACCGACGGAAGCGAGAAGCTGATCGACGGGACCTTCCCCGAGGCGCTGACTCTCGTGGTCCTACCGAGTCGGGGAGGAAAGGGCCAGGCGGTACGCGAGGGGCTGAGACGCGGACGAGGCCGTTACGTCGGGTTCATCGACGGCGACGGTGACGTCCCTCCCGACCTTCTCGCCGACTTCCTCGCGATAGTGGAGGAGCAGCGCCCCGACGTCGTCCTCGGGAGCAAGCGACATCCCGACTCGCAAGTCGTCTACCCGGTCGCCCGACGGATGTACTCGTGGGGCTATCAGCAGCTCGTGCGGGTTCTGTTCCGCCTGGACGTCCGCGACACCCAGGCCGGGATCAAGCTCGTTCGCCGCGATGTCATGTCAGAGGTGCTGCCACTCATGGTCGAGCAGGGATACGCGTTCGACCTCGAGCTGCTGGTCCTCGCCAGGCTCCTCGGGCACGAGCATTTCGTGGAGGCGCCGGTGCGGATAGGCCGGCGCTTCTCGAGCACCGTGTCACCCCGGGTCGTGGCCGAGATGCTCGCCGACACCTTCGCGATCTGGTGGCGGCTGCACATTCGCCATGCGTACGGCGCGTCTTCTCAACCAGGGCCGACGAGGAGCCGATGAGCGCGACACCCGGGCCGTAGCATTCGCTGGGTGGATGGCGCCCGATCAGAGACCGGTGCCGAAACCCTCCCCTCTCTGCTAGCGGCGGTCTTCGAGACGAAGGGACCGGACCCGCTGGCTCCTGTCACCGTGGTCACCCCCTCCGGTTACGCGGCGGTGTTCGTGAGGCGCGCTCTCGCCCTTGGAGCGGCATCGGACGGACGAAGAGGAGTGGCCAACGTCAATTCGACGACGCTCGCAAAGCTCGTGCGAAGCCTCGGCGCGCCGCTTCTCGCCACCCGCGGCCTGAAGGAGGCATCACCCGCAGTCGACCTGGAGGCGGTTCGAAGCGCGGCCCTCGAGGCAGGGGGATGGTTGGAACGGTTCGCCTCTCACCCCCGATCCCTGGTGACTCTCGAGCGAGCCGTCTGCGAGCTGCGCCGCTGCCCAGCAGCCGCTCTCGAATCCGTCGGATCGCGAGATCCCCAGGCTGCTGCTCTGGTCATGCTCGTCGATACGACACGCAAGACGCTTCACGGTCAGGGGTACGCGGACGAGACCGACGTCGCGCGCGCGGCGCTCGAACAGGCGCGAAGCTCCCTGCCCTTCGAAGGGGGTCCTTTTCTCACGTGGCAGCTCGGCCGGTGCCCCAAGCTCGAGAGCGAGGTCCTGGATCGCCTCCATGCGCGGCGCATCGAAGGCGATACCTCCGCAGAGTCCGGACCTCCGTCGTTCACTGAGGTTCGCCCGTGTGCCGACCCCGAGGAAGAGGCTCGGACCGCGGTACGCGCAACGCTCGAGGAAGTGGAAGGCGGCGTGCCGCTTTGGCGACAGGCGATCTTCCACCCTCCCCGAGGGGGATATGCGCCGCTACTCCACCACCACCTAGAGAGGGCCGGTCTCGCTGCGAACGGGCCCGGCGTCGAGCACCTGGAACGGTGCGCTGCGGCGCGCTCGCTCCTCGGGCTCCTGGAGCTCGCCGCCGGGGACTTCGCACGCGATCAGGTGGCGGCATGGTTCGCAGCCGCTCCCGTGATGACGGGCTCGCCCGGCCGCGAGGTGCCGTCCACGAGATGGGACGCCCTGTCTGCGGCGGCCGGTGTGGTCCGCGGTCCCGAGCAATGGCGCGAGCGACTCGCGCACCATGCGGCTACCCACGAAACCGACGCCGACGAAGCCGAGTCCCTTTCGCAGTTCGTGGCAGGGCTCGTAGAGAACACGAGAGACCCTGGACGCAGCTGGGCCGACCATGCTGCTTGGGCAACACGCCTCTTCGATACCTACGTGGAACCACCGGCTACCAAGGTCCTCTGGCCCGAAGAAGAGATCGCAGCGAGATCTCAGGTGCGCGACGTGCTTCTTTCGATTTCCGAGCTGGACGCCGTTTCCGCGGGGACCGACCGGACCACGTTCCGGTTCGCACTCGAGAACATCCTGAAGAGGACCGAGATCTCCGACGACAGCGGCGGAGGGCGGCTCGGTGACGGAGTGTTCGTCGGCGCGTTCGGGGCCGCGCGTGGGCTTCGCTTCGAGCAGGTGGTCGTGTGCGGCTTGGCGGACGCTCTAGTGCCGGGCGCGGGCGGAATAGACCCGTTGCTGCGAGACGAGGTGAGGCTCTTCGACACCTCTGGGACCCTGCGCAGCCGCGCCCGGTCACGAGAGGAGCTTCGCGACGAGCTCGATTGCGCGGTCGCAGCAGGAGCCTCGAGGCGCGTCGGGACGCTGCCGAGTTGCGACCCGCGCACCGGGAGGGCGCAGTACCCCTCACGGTGGCTGCGCGATCTCGCCCCCGGGGACACAAAGTGGCGAACTGTCGACTCTTTCGCAGCCGCGGTCTCGGGCGATGGTCCAGCCCTTTCGGCCACCGAGCTCGAACTGCGCGCGCTCGACCGCTGGGTGGGCTGCGGGGGCGAGGTGAGGCGTTCGCCCGTCGCGGCAGCCGACGCGCGTCTTTCGGCCGGCTTCGAAGCCGTCACGAGCAGGCGGAGCGCCGGCTTCACCCGGTTCGACGGACTCGTGGGAGCGGGGACGGTCTCCCCGTTCGATCCCGAGACGCCGGTTTCGGCGACCAGGTTCGAGACCTACGCGCACTGCCCGCGGCGTTACCTCTTGGAGCGGGCATTTCGCGTGTCGAGGCGTCTTCTTCCCGAGGATCTCTGGAAGATCGAGCCCGTCACGCGGGGAAGCCTCGTCCACGCCATCCTCGAGGACTACGTAGCCGAGCGTCTCGACGGCGGGCAGAGGTCGCTCGAGCGTCTCCTCGCCATCGCGGGCGCGCACCTCGACGAAGCCGAGGAAAGCGGCTTGGTCGGAAAGCGACTGATGTGGCGCATCGATCGGGCCGCCATCCTTCGCGAGCTGAGGCGCTTCCACTCCGAAGAAGGCGACCTCCGCCCGCTGTCGGTCGAGCTCGCCTTCGGAGACGCAGACAGCGATTCCCCGCCGGTCACAGTGGCCCTCGACGACGGTCGCGAGGTCCACTTCCGGGGAAGCGCAGACCGGGTCGACCGAACGCGCTCGGGGCACCTTGTCGTCTCCGACTACAAGACGGGCAAGCAGTTCGGGCTCGCGGCGCTGCTCAAGGACCCCCTCGCCAACGGCACCTTGCTCCAGCTCCCTCTTTATGCGATGGCTGCCCGCAACCGCTTCGCCGGCGGGTCGCCCGATCCCGTCCATGCTCGCTACTGGCTGCTGTCGACTGAACGCAGCGCGCCCTGCTACCACCTCGTCGTGACGGACGAGATCGAAGAGCACTTCCGCCACGTCGTCGGCCGCATCGCGACGGGAGTGGAGGCGGGCTGCTTCCCCGGAGTACCGGGGGCCGCGACCTACGACGGTAGCTTCGAGAACTGCCGGCATTGTGACTTCGACGGCCTCTGCCCTCCGAGGCGCGAGCGCGAGTGGAGCCGCAAGCAGTCGGACCCCAAGCTCCGCCCCGTGGTCGACCTTCTCCACGGAGAGCTCCCCGTGTCGCTCGCCGGGGCCGTGGTCAAAGGTTTCGTCGATCCAGACGTGGAAGACGGCACCGAGCTCACTACCGCAGAACGCTCCGGCGTCGCAGGAGGTGGACGGTCGTGACCACGGCCGACGCCGGCGCCCGGCTTCGCATTCGCGACGACCTGGAACAGACGATGGTCGTGGTCGCCGGTGCCGGCACGGGAAAGACGACCGAGCTCGTAGAGCGCATCGTGAAGCTGGTCGGCTCCGGTGTGGCTCGGCTCCGCGACGTCGCAGCGATCACCTTCACCGAAGCGGCCGCAGCCGAGCTGCGAGAGCGAATCCGCTCCGCTCTCGTCGAGGCCTCGAACGAGCGCACAGGTGACCGTCTGATCCTCGAAGCGCTCGACGAGGTGGACGAAGCCGCCATCTCCACGTTGCACGCCTTCGCCCAGAGAATGTTGCTCGAGCACTGTGCGGCGGCCGGGCTCCCGTCGGGCTTCGAGGTGCTGGACGACACGGCGGACGCGGTCGACTTCGACGCACGCTGGGTGCGCTTCGCCGACCGGCTCCTCGAGGACCCCGCAGCGGAGCCCGCACTAGTGAGGGGCTTCACGACCGGGCTTAGGCACACCGACCTGCGCTCGGTTGCAAGGGCCCTTCACGACAACTGGGACCGTCTCGAAGACGCCGAGCACACCCAGAGCGCGCAAGGCGTTCTCTTGGCGCCGCCGGGCGAGCCCGGTGGGCTCCACGGGCCCGGCGTGATCGGAGTGCAACCGAGCTGGCCCAGAGTCCGTGCCACCCGCGTCTTGAACCCGCTCGAAACGGCATTGGACTTGGCCCACTGCTGCTCAGAGGAGTACGACAACCTCCTCGCGCACCTCCGCCTCGTCGTGGCAGACGCCCGCGCTCAGCTCGTCGCAGCGGGAGACGACGAGGAGGCGGTGTTGAACCTCCTGGCCAACCTTCCTTTCTTGCGGTGCAACCTCGGCCGGCAGGAGAACTGGGGCGGGCGCATCGAGGAGGTGCGCGCGGCATGCGCCACTGCCGAGGCTGAACGCACCGAGATCCTCACATCGGTTCGCCGGACGGTGCTCGGGGACCTCGTTCCCCGGCTGATCACGTTCGTCCTGGAGTCGGCGTCCGAACGGCGCGCTGAGGGGCGCCTCACTTTCCACGACCTCTTGGTGCACGCTCGACGCCTTCTGCGCGGCGGCGGTGAGCCTGTCGAGGCGCTGCGACGCCGTTACCGGTGGATCCTCGTCGACGAGTTCCAGGACACGGATCCGATTCAGGTCGAGCTCGCGGCAAGGCTCGCTTGCGAGTCCGAGGGAGGAGACGACCTGGCGTCCGCGCGGCCGGGAGGACTCTTCGTCGTGGGAGACCCGAAGCAGTCCATCTACCGCTTCCGGCGCGCAGACATCGACCTCTTCGATCGCGTGGGCTCCGAGATCGGGGAGCGGATCGTCCTTCTAACGAACTTCCGGTCGGTGCCCGGGATCCTCGACTTCGTGAACGTCGTGTTCGGTGAGCTCTTCGGGACGGCGCCGGTCGTGGGGCAGGCGCGACACCACGAGCTCGAAGGAGCGAGGCCTGCACTTCCCGACGACCTGTCCGAGGACAAAGAGACGCGAGGCGGGAAGCCCGAGCCTGCACGTCCCGGTCCCGCCGGTTCGAAGGCTTCGAGGGGTTCGAGGGGTTCGACGGCGGGTGCTGCCGGCGTCGCCCACGGAGAGACCCGCTCTGCTGTTCAGCTCTCGTTCGACAATCTGCGATCCGAGGACCCGGTCCCAGAGGACTCCGAAGAGGTCGAAGCGACCGAGACAGCGGGCGCGAGACAGCCCTCAGCCACTGCTACAGCCTCGTCGCGGGGCCGCACACCGGTCGTGCTTCTCGGAAATCAGCTCGAAGGGTCGGTGTCCGAGATCCGCAGACGCGCTGCGAACGATGCCGCGGCGTGCATCCGCACGATGATCGACGACCGTTGGCCCGTCGCAGATCCCGAAGACGGCCGGGCTCGAGCACCTCGATTCGCGGACGTGGCGGTGCTGATCCCGACGCGCACATCGCTTTCATCCCTCGAAGAGGCCTTCGAGGAGGCGGGCGTGCCGTACAGGGTCGAGGGTGCGTCGATGCTCTGGGGAACCGAGGACGTAGCCGACGTGCTCGCGGTCCTGCGCGCAGTGGACGACCCTGCCGACGAGATCTCCCTCTTGGCGGCGCTTCGCTCGCCGGGGCTCGGCTGCGGGGACGACGACCTCGTCGGCTGGCAGGCCGCTGGGGGAAGGTGGGACCTGCGAGGCAAGGTTCCCGAGGGGCTCGAGGACCACCCCGTCGCGCGCGCGATGGCGGTTCTCGACGCGCTCCACGAAAAGCGATGGTGGACGAGCCCGTCGCGGATGGTGGCCGACACGGTCGAAGACCTCAGGAGCTTCACGCTCGCGTACGCCCACAGACGGCCGAGGGACCACTGGCACCGGCTTCGCTGGCTGTGCGACCAGGCCCGGCTCTTCGACGAGACCTCGGGCGGGACGCTTCGCTCCTTCCTCAGGTGGGCCCAGGTGCAGGCTGAAAGCGACGGGGGGGCAAGGGGCGTCGGCCCCCCCGACCCGGACGACGACGCCGTGAGGGTGATGACCATCCACGGGGCGAAGGGGCTCGAGTTCCCCGTCGTCGTCCTCGCCGGACTCGAGCGACAGGACTCCGACGGACATCAGTTGCCAGCGGTCCTGTGGACCGAGGACGGTTCTCTCGAGGTGAAGGCCGGCGTGAACTTCCGTACACAGGGATACGACGAAGCCGGAGCACGCGACCAGGATCTCGACAACCTCGAACGACGGCGACTGCTTTACGTCGGCATGACGCGCGCTCGTGACCATCTTGTGATCTGCGCCCATCACCGCGCGAGGAACAGTGGATCCGACTCCTCGCTCGCGTCACGTCTGGTCGAGATCTGCGAGGCACACCCTCACCTTTGGCGCCGCCAGGCGTTCGATCCCAAAGCGACCTCCTCGAGCCGGCCGTGGGCGGGTGCGTTCGGAGCTGAGCGAGCCGCTTCGGAGGGATCGGCCGGCTCGGTGGGAGCCTCGGGAGCCGGCGCAGAGAGCGACGCCCACGGGTGGCGGGCCTTCGTCCAGAGCTGGGAGACCGACCGTCGAGAGCTGATCGGCACACTCACGAGACAACCCGTGACCAGTGCGACGGCGATCGGCCGGAGCCTCGTGACGACGCAGGCCACGGAGACTCGTGCATCCGCCAGCCAGGCGAAGGAGCTTCCGCGCACTCAGTCCCTGCGCTCGACCCCAGCTCGGCGCGGACCCGAAACGGCTTTGAGGATCGGCCGCGTCGTGCACGGCGTCCTCTCCGGCATCGACCTCGCCACGGGTCTCGACATGAGCGGACGCGGAGTCGACGAACTTTCTCGCTCATCAGCCGTCGCCAACGGCATCTCGACTCGCGCCGGATCGATCGCCTCGATGGCTCGACGCGCTCTCGATTCGCCGGAGGTCAGGCGGGCCGCCACGAGACGTCATTGGAAGGAGATGTACGTGGGTATCCCGGTCGACTTCGAGCCGGCGCGCGGCGCGTCACAGGGTCTCGTCGAGGGATTCGCAGATCTCGTCTTCGAGGACGACGACGGTCTCGTGGTGGTCGACTACAAGACCGACGAACTCGGGGACTCGGACGACCTCGACGAGCACCTCGAGAGATACAGCGATCAACTCGGCGTGTACGCCGCGGCGATCGAGACCTCGTGCGGGATGCCCGTGAGTCGCTGCACTCTCATCTTCGTCGGGGCTCGAGTCCCTGCCGAAAGAACGCTCAGTGGCCGAGAGCTCGAAACAGCCCGCAGGAGTGCGCTCGCGCTGGCGGCGACGGCGCTCGCCGGCTGAAGCTCAACCTCCCGCCACTCCCGGAAGCCGCGACGCTCGAAGATCCTTGCCTTCGGTCTCCCCCTCACCGTCGTCGTCGACCGGGCCGAGCAGCTCGAGCGCAGGTGCGCGAGAAGACAGCTCAGCAGCTTCGACATTCCTCGCAACCGAGTCGACCTGCTCCAGTGCCAGATCGTCCTTCTCCGCTTCGCCCACGACGCCCAGATCGTGGAACCGGCGTGCCTGAGGGAGCACGCTGCGCTCGAGCGACCCCACCGCCTTGTTGTACGCCTCGACCGCCGAGCGGAGGCTCCTGCCGGTCTTGCCCATGTGCTCGCCGAAGACAGCCAGCCGCCGGTAAAGCTCGCGCCCCAAACGACGGACTTCGCGGGCGTTCTCGGCCAGAGCCTCCGATTGCCAGCCGTACGCGACGGCTCTCAGCAGCGCAATGAGGGTGGTGGGGGTCGCGAGCAGCACGTGGCTTGAGACCGCGTGCTCCAGCAGCGAGGAGTCGTGCTCCAGCGCCGCGGCGAGGAGCGGATCGCCGGGCACGAAGGCCACCACGAACTCCGGTGAGTTTTCGAACTGCTGCCAATAGGCCTTCTTCGCGAGTGAGTCCACGTGTGAGCGCAATTGGCGCGCGTGCAGCTGCAGCTGTGTCCGCCGGGTGTCGTCGTCAGCCGCCTCGTTGGCGTCAAGGAACGCCTGGAGCGGCACCTTCGCGTCCACCACGACGTTCTTCGAGCCCGGAAGCCGCACGACGAGATCCGGGCGTAGCTGACCTTCGGCTCCACGAGTGCTCACCTGCTCGTCGAAGTCGCAGTGCTCGAGCATCCCGGCCATCTCGACGACGCGCCGTAGCTGCATCTCCCCCCAGCGGCCTCTCGTGGCCGGAGAGCGAAGCGCCGTGACGAGGTTGCGCGTCTCGGTCTGGAGCTTCTCCTGCGACTCGCTCAGGTGGTGCACCTGCTCGCTCAGCTGGGTGTAGGCCCTCTGCCTTTCGAGCTCGAGCAGGCGGATCCCTTCTTCGTACTTTCCGAGCTGGTCGCGAAGGGGGTCGAGCAGCTGGTCGATCGCCTGGCGACGCTGGTCGAGCTCGCCCTTCGCAACTTGCTGCGCCTCGCGCATGCGCGCGTCGGCGAGCTCGAGGAACTGCGAGCTGCTCTGGGTGAGGGCCTTCTGTGACAGCTCGGCGAACTCACCCACGAGCTGACGACGGACCTCTTCGAAGGCGGCCTGGCGCTCCTCGGACCTGGCCCGCTCGCGTTCGAGGGCGGTCGACAAGGACGTGAGCTGCTCCTGGGCCTCCGAAGCGCTGGTCGCTTGTGCCCGACGCTCGGCTTCCCTGAGGGTGGCGGCACGACCCGCGCACACCAGCCAAGCCACCAGGGCCCCGACTATCAGCCCTGCTCCAAGTCCTGCCGCGAGACCTACTATCACCTGGTCTTCCGATCGTTCGACCGCACGCGGCGAGCGTATCGGCAGGGTGTGTCGCTTTCGTGGACCGCCGGATGCGCCCTGCCGGCCGGCATGACGGTATGAGCACCGTTTTCAGGCATGGCGGGGAGTAGCGTCGATCCTGATGCGCAGAGCGCCCGTTCGGGCCGCACGCGTGGGGGCACACCGGCTCGAACCTCCGGGGTCGCCGGACCCTGGGAAGGCTCGTGCGACTCCCGCCGGTAACGGCAGCCGACGCTCCCTGAGAGCTTTCCCGCACGAGCAGCTCCTGGATGACTTCCGCCTCGCCTGTCTGTCGCGGGCTCTCGACGACCGCGAGATCGTCATGCAGAAGCAGAGCCGCGTGTTCTTCCAGATCTCGGGGGCCGGCCACGAGGTCCTGCTCCTCGCGCTCGCCAGGTCATTGCGCCCCTCCTACGACTGGTTCTTTCCCTACTACCGCGATCGGGCGCTCGTTCTCGCCCTCGGCGTCAGCGCGCGCGACCTGCTCCTCCAAGCCGTGGGTTCCGCAGACGACCCTGCGTCGGGCGGGCGCCAGATGCCCTGTCACTTCGGCAACGCGACTCTGAACATCGTCACCCAGTCGAGCCCGACCGGATCGCAGTGCCTGCCTGCGGTTGGATGCGCCGAGGCCGGCCGGTACATCGCCCGCCACCCACAGCTTCGTGGAGCCGGGGCGCACGGAGACGAGATCACCTACGTGTCCCTCGGCGAGGGGGCGACCTCCGAAGGGGAATTCTGGGAGAGCCTCAACACCGCGTGCCGACTCCACCTCCCCGTGCTGTTCGTGGTCGCCGACAATGGCTACGCCATCTCGGTCAGGGCCGCGGACCAGGCGCCCGCGCCGATCTCCGAGCTGGTCCGGGGCTTTCGCGGCCTCGCGGTAACGAAGATCGACGGCTGGGACTACGCCGCATGCCGGACCAAGGGTGCGCGTGCTGTCGCACGGGTACGAGCCGGTGAGGGCCCAGGTTTGATACACGCCCGCGTGACGCGCCCTTATTCCCACTCCTCCGCGGACTCTCAGGCGAAGTACCGCGATCCGGCCGAACTGGCCGAGGAAGCGGCTCACGACCCGATCGACACCTTCGAGCGCGCCCTTCTGGGCACCGGCCTCCTCACCGAGGAGGAAGCTTCGGCGGTCCGCGCCGAGGCGCGGGAGCTGGCGGCGCGTGCTGCCGAGGAGGCTCTCGCCGCGAGGCGCCCCGATCCTTCCTCCGTCACCACAAACGTCGTCGACCTGCGGCCAGTCCAGCTCACCGAGTCCGAGCCCGAGCCCGCCGGCGAGCAGAGCGAGCCGGTGATGATGGCCGAGGCGATTCGCCTCACGCTGCACGAGCTCATGGAATCGTCCGAACGGATCAGGGTGTTCGGCGAGGACGTCGCAGATGCCGACGTCGAGGTGCTCGAGCGAGTCGAGGGCAAAGGTGGCGTGTTCGGAGTGACACGCGGACTCCAACGGCGCTTCGGCACCGCCCGCACCTACAACACTCCGCTTTCCGAGTCGAACATCGTCGGACGCGGCATCGGCCAGGCGCTCAGAGGATTGAGACCGTGCGCGGAGATCCAGTTCTTCGACTACATCTGGCCCGCCATGCACCAACTGCGGAGCGAAGCGGCCACCATACGCTGGCGCTCGAACGGCATGTTCAAGTGCCCCCTGGTGGTGCGCGTGGCGATCGGCGGATACCTCACCGGCGGTGCAATCTGGCACTCCCAGAGCGGAGAGTCGATATTCGCGCACATTCCGGGGCTCCTGATCTGCTTCCCGTCACGGGCTCGCGACGCAGTCGGGCTCTTGCGAAGCGCCTTCGAGGCCGAGGACCCGGTGCTGTTCCTCGAGCACAAGCACCTCTACCGGCAGCACTACGCAGCCGACCGGATGCCGAAGACGGGCTTCCGAATTCCGTTCGGCAAAGGCGCTGTCGCGCGCAGCGGACGCCACCTCACCGTCGTCACTTGGGGCGCGACGGTGCAGAAGTCACTCGTGGCGGCAGAGGAGCTCGCCTCGGAGGGCTGTTCGGTGGAGGTGATCGACCTGCGCACGATCTCGCCTTGGGACCGCGACATCATCTGCGAGTCGGTCGAGCGCACGAGCCGACTCCTCGTCGTGCACGAGGACACGCTCACGGCGGGATTCGGCGCCGAGGTCGCCGCGTGGGTCGCAGAGCACTGCTTCTGGGCGCTCGACGCGCCCGTCGCCCGTGTAGCGGCCAAGGATACGTTCGTCGCATACGAGCCCTCGCTCGAAAACGCAATACTCCCGCAGGTGTCCGACATCAAAGCTGCGGCGAGGTCTCTCGTCTCGCTGTAGGGACTGCTCGGTGCGAGGGCTGCAATCATGGAGCGGCCGGGATGGACGGGCCCGCGGCTGACCTGACATCGAGCGCGAGCTGGTAGACCGAACTCGTGGAGCGGCAGTCGACCCAACGTATGGTGATCATCGGCGCGGGCTTCGCGGGGCTCGCCGCCGCCCGGGCAGTGGCGGGCAAGCCGATCGAGGTCGTGATCGTCGACCAGCACAACTTCCACACCTTTCAGCCGCTTCTATACCAGGTCGCAACCGCCGGTCTAGAGCCCGCCGACGTCGCCTACCCGGTGCGAACCATCTTCGGGCGCTACCCGAACATCATCTTCCGGCACGGAAGGGTCACCGGCGTCGATCTCGAGGCCCGCGAGGTCGCTCTCTCGGACGGAAGCCATCTCGCATACGACCAGTTGGTGATCGCCAGCGGCGCGACGGCGGGCTACTTCGGCATACGAGGTGCGTCCGCGAACGCGCGACCCCTTTACACGCTGGCCGACGCGCGCCGGCTGCGCAACCAGGTTCTCGGCTGCCTGGAAGCCGCGGACGCGCGCCCCGAGGACTACGACGACGGCGCGCCCACTTTCGTCGTGGTGGGTGGCGGGCCGACGGGGGTCGAGACCGCAGGCGCACTGGTAGAGCTCCTCGATGTGGCGATGCGCCGCGACAAGCTCCGCATAGACCCGGAGCGCACGCGTGTCGTGCTCCTCGATGCAGGCGACAGCCTTCTGACCGGGTTCAAGCCGAACGCCCGGCGCTATGCCGAGCAGATCCTGCGCTCTCGGCGGGTCGACGTGCGGCTGTCTGCTCCGGTTTCAGAGGTCACAGACTCGGGTGTGCGTCTGTCGAGCGGTGAGTGGATCAAGGCGGCGGTGGTCGTGTGGGCCGGTGGTGTCACCGTCGACGGGACCCTCGCTTCGTCGCTCGGCATGAAGAGTTGCGCCGGGGGACGCGTCGAGGTCGGAGCGGACCTCTCTCTCGAAGGACATCCCGAGGTGTACGTGGCAGGCGACGCCGCGGGGATTCCGTGGAGTCACGGGCTCAAAGGGCTCTGCCCACAGCTCGCGCCGGTGGCGATCCAGTCCGGGACCCACGCTGGGCGACAGGTCCTACGACGCCTTGCGGGAGAGCCGGCGCAGCCCTTTGCGTACCACGACAAGGGGATCATGGCGACGATAGGAAGGCGCGCTGCGGTAGCGCAGTTGAGGAAAGGACCCGTGCTTCGCGGCACTTTCGGCTGGCTCGCCTGGCTCGCCCTGCACCTCGTGTACCTGGTCGGTTTCCGAAACCGCATCGTCGTGATCGTCAACTGGGCCTGGCGGTACCTCGACTGGCCGTCGGGACCTCGCCTTATCGTCGCCGACGTGGACGTCGGGCTCGACGCCGAAGGTCCGCCGTAGGGCTCAAGCGGCGCCCTGCTGGCTGCCCGTCGGCTGCTTGCCTGGCGACGGCTCACCCGAAGGCTCGCCGCCCCGGGGGTCGATAGCCGCTTCGGCCCCAGGTGGACCGCCGTCGGAGCCGGACTCGGAGCGTGGCGCTCGAGCTGGGAATTCCAGCGGCTCGGGGACGAATCCCTGGCGGAGGGTGTTCTCGCAGACGACCTGTGTGTCGCAGAACTGCAACAGGTAGTCCGGGCCGCCGGCTTTGTAGCCGATCCCGGACATCGCATTGCCGCCGAAGGGTTGGCGGCCCACGACCGCACCCGTGATCGCCCGGTTCACGTAGACGTTCCCAGCCTTCAAGGTGCGCGTCGCCAGGCGGATGTGTTCCGCCGAGCGCGAGAAGACGCCCGCGGTGAGCGCGTACTCGCCCCGATTCGCGAGCTCCAGAGCGGCCCCGAAGTCGCCTGCGCGGAAGGTCGCGAGGACCGGCCCGAACAGCTCTTCGTTCGCGAGCCAGGAATCCGGGTCGACGTCGGTCACGATCACGGGACCCAAGAACCATCCCTCCGCCGGCACCTCCGAGCGCAGCTGTCGGACAGTCCCTGCTTCCGCCGCGCGCGAGATCACGGACCGGAGCCTGTCGCGCGACTCGGGGTCGATCACCGGCCCGAGCTGCGTCCCCGGCGTTCGCGGAGGACCGATCACGATCGACTTGGCAGCTTCGAGAACCCTCTCGACCACGGCGTCGTGCGCCGAACTTACCGCGATGAGCCTGCCGGCCGCGGAGCACTTCTGACCCGCGAAGCCGAAGGCCGACTGGATCACCGCCGGAACCACCTCGTCGAGATCAGCGTCGCTGTCCACGACAATCGCGTTCTTCCCGCCCATCTCCGCGATCACGCGTGCGACGCTGCGACGCCCCTCGCGACGCTGCGCCGAAGCCTCGAGGATCGCGAGGCCCACGTCGCGCGATCCGGTGAAGGCCACGATGTCGACCCGAGGATGAGACACGAGGGGGGCACCGGCCTCCTCGCCCGTCCCGGGTAGGAACGAGAGCACTCCTTCTGGGAGCCCGGACTCGGCGAAGACCTTGACCAGCTCGGCAGCGACTGCAGGCGCCTGCTCGGCCGGTTTCAGGATCACGCAGTTGCCCGTCACGAGCGCGGCCGAGGTCATGCCGGCGGGAATCGCGAGCGGGAAGTTCCACGGCGAGATCACTGCACAGACACCCCTCGGCCGGTAGACGAGCCTATTGTCCTCGCCCGGCGGAGAGTCGACGTCGGCCCCCGCTGCCATCTCGAGCATCCGTCTGCCGTAGTACTCGCAGTAGTCGATCGCTTCGCACACGTCCGCGTCCGCGTCCGCCCAGCCTTTTCCAGTCTCGCGAACCTCGAGGGCCGCAAGGTCCGCGCGCCGTGCGCGCATGTTCTCCGCAGCCCGAAAGAGCACCGCCACCCGCTCGACGGGCTCGACCTGTCCCCAGTCGACCGCCGCAGCGACAGCGGCTTCGACCGCTGCGTCCACCTCGGCCTTCTCGCACGAAGCCGCCTCCGAGACGACGTCTAGAGGGTTCGCGGGATCGACCGATTTGATCCTGCCGATGGTGCGGGGCACCTGGCCGGCGAGCATGGCGGGCACCTGGCGCGTCTGGCGCCTGAACTCGGCGTCGATCGCGGCTGCGAACGTGTCGCGCACCTCGCGACGGCGCCACTCTGCCGGCGGCTCCGGCCTGTACGGCCCCGGGGCAGCAGGGTCGGTGGGTGCTCGGCGCGTCTGGCTCGCAGGACCGGGGAGGTCACGCGGAGACGGCGGCGCCAGCAACTCCTCGAGGTCCTCACCTTCGGCGAAATGGTGACGGACGAAGCTCTCGTTGGAAGTGTTCTCGAGCAGCCTGCGCACCAGATACGCCATACCCGGGACGAGCTCGCCGACCGGGGCGTAGATGCGCAGGCGGAAGCCCGAGCGCCGGATGGCCTCGTGCAGGGGCTCAGCCATCCCGTACAGCAGCTGTATCTCGTAGGCGTTGTCGGGGACCCCCATGGATCGGGCGTCCACTACTGCGGCAGCCAGCGACCGGAGGTTGTGGGTGGCGAAGGCCGCTCTGAGATTGCCGCGGTTACCCAACAGGACGCGCGCAAGACGCTCGTAGTTCCAGTCCGTCTCCGACTTGTGCGCGAAGACCGGACATTCCCAGCCCTTCGCGGCGGCATCGACGGTCTCGGAGTCCCAGTACGCGCCTTTCACCAGTCGCACGGCGAGCGGAGTACGCCGCCCGCGCGCCCAGGCCGCGAGCTCCTCGAGGTCCTGCAAAGAGTCGCGAAGGTAAGCCTGGACCACCACACCCGCATGTAGGCGCTCCAACCCCGGCACCGAGAGCACTCTGCGCAACAGCAGGTGCGTCAGCTCCTTCTCCTCGTAGCTTTCCATGTCGAACCACACCGACACACCAAGGTCGGTTGCCCGCCGAAGGATCGGAAGTAGACGGTGCGCGGCGCTCTCGAGGGCTTCGGAGGCCGAGAGGGGCGTGAACACCGAAGCGAGGGCCGTCGCCTTCACACTCACACTCGCACGCGGGACCGCCCCGAGGTCGTCGAACTCGAGCAGATCGTCCGTCGGCCAAGTCCTCGACGCGACACCGAGCGCCTCGACCGCTTGAGCGAGGCGCGCAGCGTACCCGTCTGCCTCGGATTCGCTGTGGGTGTGCTCTCCGAGGATGTCGACCGTGGTCGCCGTGTGCCGGCGCCAGAGATCGCCGGCCGACTCAGCCACCTCCAGAGGGTCGGTGCCGATCACGAACTGGCGCGCCATCCGGTCGATCCCGCGTCTCGCCACCGCCGCCGAGATCCGAGCGCCCCCGGGGACGCTCCTCGTGAGACCCAGCCCCGTCCCGAACCAGCCGGGGAGCTCGAGGCCCTCGAACTCGGCGAGCAGATGGTCCTCGACGTCCTCGTCGCCGATCATCGCGGGGAAGGCGTCTACGAATCGGAACAGCCGGGTACGGAATACGGGATCCGCCATCGCCCGTGCGAGCAGGCGGTCACTCCACCAAGAGAGATGGAACGCCCGCGCGCGTTGACGACCACCGAGCTCAGAGATCCGTCCGGCGAGCTCGCGGATCGCACGCTCTCTCACGGGATCGTCGTTCACAGTGCGACCGTACCGCTCCTGCAGCTCGAAAGGCGCCGAAGTCACCTTGCGCGCAAGACGTCCTGGGTCTTCGGGTTCCTCACCTGTCGAAGGAACGGGGTGCAGAGATGGTCTGTCGCGAATGGGAGAACGCACCGGGAGATCCACGCCGCTGCGGCGAACGCTTCGACATGGGCGAGGACTCGGGCACCATCTTCTGTGAGCTCGACAAGGACCACAGTTCCGAGTTCCACCGCAGCTCGCCAGCGGGCTTCGAGTGGTGCGGCAGGGAGCTGTGGCCGATACCTCCTGAAGCGACCGAGGTCGCATGAGGCTCGCAAGGATCACCTAGGTTTCTCGGCGCTACCCTTGGGCGTGGCCAGACGAGTCGCGATGCCCTCGGACGACACGGTCGAGGTCTCGGAGAGCCTGGAGAGAATCGACCGGGAGATGATCCGGCTGTTCGCACTCGTAGGCGAAGGAGTTGCCGGCGCCACCGACTCTCTCCTGGCAGGCGACCGAGAGGCGGCGCGTGAGCTGGCCGAGAGCGACGAGATCGTTGACGCCCTCTACGAGGAAGTGGAGCAGCTTGCTCAGCGCCAGCTCGCCCGACGCGCCACGGGCCCCGAGGAGCTTCGCTACCTGGTCGCGGTACTCCGCATGCTGCCCGACCTCGAGCGAAGCGGGGACCTCGCGGAGCATGTCTCGCGTCGAGCCGTCAGGGGACTCGGGGTCGAGCTCTCCCCTCGCGCACGCGGACTGATAGAGCAGATGGGCGAAGTCGCCTCGGACATGTGGCGCGCGACGGCTGACGCCTACGCGGATCGGTCACCCGGCGTCGCCGAGCCGCTCGACGACCTCGACGACGAGATGGACGAGCTGCACGTCACCATCACGGCCGAGATAGCGAGCGGCTCGATGCCACTTCCGGTGGCGATCGAGGCCGCCCTGGTCGCTCGTTTCTACGAGCGCTTCGGGGACCACGCCGTCAACCTCGCTCGGCGCATCTCGGTGCTCGCCGGCGCCAGCCCGGCAAGCTCGGGCTCACAACACTCCTCGGCTCGAAGGCGCTCCTGAGCCGACCGCCGCCACCACGCCGGCACTCCGGGGACTCGAGGGATCCGGAGCGCCGGAGCTTCAGGACCTAGACGGTTCTCGCTCGAGGATCCCCTCTGCGATCTGCACCGCGTTGAGAGCTGCACCCTTTCGGAGGTTGTCGCCCGAGAGGAAGAGGGCGAGGCCGTGCTCGACCGTGGGGTCGACGCGGAGCCTCCCGACCAACGAGACGTCGGTTCCCGTGGCGAGGAGAGGTGTCGGAACCTCCGAGAAGGCGACTCCGGGAGCTTGCTCGAGCAGCGACCGCGCTTCGGTGACCGTCAGCTGTCGCTCGAAGCGGGCGTTGATCGACAGGCTGTGGCCGCAGAAGACGGGCACTCTCACGCACGTGGCCGACACCGAGAGGTCTTCGATGCCGAGGATCTTCCGGCTCTCGTCGCGCAGCTTCTGCTCTTCGTTTGTCTCTCCGGAGTCGTCGCCGACGAGGCTCCCCGCCAACGGGATGACGTTGTGCGCGATGGGCGCAGGGAACTTCGACGGCGCCGGGTAGTCGACTGCCGCGCCGTCGAAGGTGAGGCCGGCCGCCCCTTCGACGGTCTTCTCGAGCTGCTCTTCGAGCTCTCGAACTCCGCTTAGCCCGGCACCTGACACCGATTGATAGGTCGAAACCACCATGCTGCGAAGTCCTGCCGCGCGGTGCAGCGGCCCGAGCACCGGCATGGCCACCATCGTCGTGCAGTTGGGGTTGGCGACTATTCCCTTGGGGATGAAGTCCAGCGCCTCTGCGTTCACCTCCGGGACCACGAGCGGCACGTCGGGGTCCATGCGCCAGGCCGAGGAATTGTCGATGACCCATGCGCCGGCGTCCGCGATGCGCGGTGCGATGATCCGTGACGCGGTCGCTCCCGCGGATACGAGGGCTACATCGATCCCGCGGTAGTCGGCATCCGAGGCGTCCTCGACCTCGATCTCGCTCCCTTGGAACTCGATGAGACGGCCAGCCGAGCGCGCCGAGGCAAAGAAGCGCACCTCGTCGAGCGGGAAATGCCGCTCGACCAGCACTGTGCGCATGACCGAGCCGACCTGCCCGGTGGCTCCCACGACGGCAACTCTCACCGTCGCGATCCTAAAGGATGAACACGGCTCTCCCGTGCGGCAGAACTCAGGCAGCCGAGAGGTCGAAGGCCCTGTGCAACACCTGCACCGCCTTCTCAGCATCTTCCTTGCGCACGACGCACGAAATGCGGATCGATGACGTCGAGATCATCTCTATGTTGATCCCCGCGGCTGCAAGCGACTCGAACATGGTCGCCGAGACTCCGGGATGCGTGCGCATCCCGGCACCGACCAGCGAGACCTTTGCGATGCCGTCGTCGCCGAGGACCTCGCCCGCTCCGATCTCGGGGGCGAGCGCCTCAGCCACCTCGAGGCTCGCCGAGAGGTCCACCTTGGGGACGGTGAAGGAGATGTCGGTGGTGCCGTGCAACGACATGTTCTGCACGATCGTGTCGACGTTTACCGCTCGGTCGGCGAGTGCCCTAAAGAGCCGCGCGGCGATACCAGGGCGGTCCGGGACACCCGTGACCGTCACCTTCGCCTCCGAGACGTCGTGTGCCACCGCAGTTACGATCGGCTGTTCCATCGAAGGGTCCTCCTCGACTACCCAGGTGCCGGGCTCCCACGTGAAGCTCGAACGCACGTGAAGGGGGATGTGGTGGTTGCGCGCGAACTCGACCGACCGCAGCGACAGCACACGTCCGCCGCTGGCCGCGATGTCGAGCATCTCCTCGAAGCTCAGGCGCGGGAGCTTGCGGGCTTCGGGGACTATGCGAGGATCCGCGCTGAACACACCGGACACGTCGGTGTAGATCTCGCACGCATCAGCCTTCAGGGCTACGGCGAGCGCAACGGCAGTCGTATCGGACCCGCCGCGCCCCAGCGTCGTTACATCGCGATCGGTGGACACTCCCTGAAACCCCGCCACGACCGGCACCACGCCCTGTGCGAGCGACTCTCGCAGTCTCTCTCCTTTGACCTCGATGATCCTGGCCTTCTGGTGGGTGGTGTCCGTGATGATCCCGGCCTGGCTCCCCGTGTAGGAAACGGCTTCGATTCCCAGGTCGGCGAGGGCCATCACCAACAAGGACATCGAGATGCGCTCCCCCGTGCTGAGCAGCATGTCGAGCTCGCGAGGGGGCTGGATCCCGCTCACCTCCCCGGCGAGACGGATCAGGTCGTCGGTCGCCCTGCCCATGGCGCTCACGACCACGACCACCTCGTCACCCTGGCGGTGGGTTCGTGCCACGTGGTCCGCGACGGCACGGATCCGATCGGCGTCACCGACCGAGGTGCCGCCGAATTTCTGCACGACCCTTGCCACGCGCCACGACGCTATCGGACCGTCCTGGGCTCACCCTGCGGGGCGACTCCGACCCCCTCGGGGCGGACCGGTAGGGTGTCGGGCCGTGCCCAGCGAGAAAAGAGCACGAAAGCGCGCCCAGAGGGAAGCCAAGCTTGCCGCCCTCGAACGCCAGCGAAAGAGGCGCGCCACGATCCGCCGCACGGTCACGGCCATCGTCATCGCCGGGGCCGCGGTCGGCATCTACGTAGCCGTGAACAACGGGAGCAAGACGAAGCCTCCCGCTCCGGGCAGTCAAGCGGCACTCGACGCGGTGGCCGTCAAGGCTGGGTGCCCCTCGAACCCGACCACGGCTCTTTCCAAGCAGTCCTGGTCGGCGGCACCGTCACTCACGATCAACACGTCCGCGACCTACAAAGCGACGGTCAAGACGGACGTCGGGACCTTCACGATTTCATTCGACGCGAAAGATGCGCCCCAGACCGTCAACAACTTCGTGTTCCTGGCGAATCACCATTACTTCGACTGCAACGCGTTCATGAGGGTGATCCCAGGGTTCATGAACCAGACCGGCAGCCGTAGTCAGAGCAATGGAGGCTCAGCCTCGGGGCCCGGATACCAGTTCTTGAACGAGAACGTCAGCCCATCGGGCGGGTACGTCGCCGGAGACGTAGCGATGGCGAACTCGGGACCGAACACAAACGGAAGTCAATTCTTCGTTCTGGCGGGTCCGTACAACAACAGCGGGTACTCATTGTTCGGACACGTAGCATCGGGTTTGACCGTCGTCGACAAGATCAATCACGACGGCAACTCCAACCAAGCTTCGAACGGTACACCGCCCAAGATCACCCACCGCATTCTGAAGGTCACGATCTCCACATCGTGACCCGTCCATCTTCAGCCGCGTCCGGCCAACAGGAGGCCCCATGAGCGTCGAGATCCCCGCTGCAGACGGATCGAGCCCGTCCCGACGAAGCTTCGACTCGGAACCTCCGATGTTCATCGACGCCTCGAAGCGGTACACCGCGCATATGACCACCTCCATGGGAACGATGACGATCGCCCTCGACGCCACGTCAGCCCCCAGAACAGTGAACAGCTTCGTGTTCCTGGCCCGCTACCACTACTTCGACGGGATCGTGTTCCACCGCATCATCCCGGGCTTCGTGCTCCAAGGAGGCGATCCCACAGGCACGGGCCGTGGCGGTCCGGGCTACCAATTCGCCGACGAGCTGCCGCAGCCGGGACGCTACGAGCTGGGATCGCTTGCGATGGCGAACGCCGGCCCTGACACGAACGGCAGCCAGTTCTTCGTCATCTCGGGCCCTGACGGAATCGCACTACCACCCAACTACTCATTGTTCGGAAAGGTCGTCTCGGGACTCGAGACGGTTGCAGCCATCGACGCCGTGGGCTCGCGCTCGGGGAAGCCCTCGCGCACTGTCACGATCGAGTCGGTGTCGATCGCCGAGTCCGACTAGCGGAAGATCCGACTAGCGAAAGTTCAACGAGGCAGGGCGTCGAAGCCGGCCGGCTTGCCACTCACGAACACCTGGACCTCGCCTTGGCCCGTCTGACGCCAGCTGCCGTCGGGGTCGCGGATCAAGGCCGTCCGCTCGGGAATTCCCACCACTGGCAACCCGGGCGCAGCGAGTGCGATCGAGCGGTGAACCTTCTCGGCGTTCTCGTGGCCGAAGTGCGGTATGACCGCCAGCTGCTCCACCATGCCGAGCCCGACCGTGAGCGCCCCACCCCTGGGATCGACCATCGGGTCGGTGAGCACCATCGCCCCAGCCGACGACCCGGCCACGACCGCCCCGTCGCGCCAGGCCTCGAGCAGCGCCTCCCACACCAATGAAGCCTTCAGCACCGATCGCAGGTGCAATGGGGACCCTCCGCCGAGGTACGTGAACCTGGACGATCGCACTGTGGCCGCGTTGCTCTCTTCCTGTGCGTCGGGCCTGCGCAGGACCATGAGCCCGCGGGCTCTGCCACCGAAGCGGGAGAACCACGCTTCGGCCGTGGCGACGGCCTTCTCGGGATGTTCGTAGGCGGCTGCGGTGGGGAGCACGAGAACCTCCTGTCCGCCTGAGGTGGCCAGCAGCTCGGCGTCGAAGTCGCAGCCTTCGGTCCACTCATCGCCCCCCACCAGGGCCAGCGTCCCGACCGTCGTGCTCACGGCCGCCACATTAGGAGCAGTCGGCCCGGTGACGGGCCTGGAGGTGGAACGGGCACCTGCCGAGGCGACTGGCTGTGAATATGCTCGGCGGATGCCGAACGAGCGACACTTCGAGGGGAAGGTGGCGATCGTCACCGGCGCGGCTTCGGGAATCGGCAAGGCGCTGTCAGTCGCCCTGGCCGGACGCGGAGCAACGGTCGTCCTCGCAGACATAGACGAGGCCGGGGCCAAGGCCGCGGCGGACGAGATCGGGGCCGGGCCACCCGGAAGAGCTTCCGGAGTGGCCCTCGACGTCACCGATGCCACGGCCTTCTCGGAATTGGTCAGCGGCGTGGTGAGCGACCACGGGCATCTCGACCTGCTCTTCAACAATGCGGGGATCGGCGTGAGCGGCGAGGTCTCGGATCTATCCCTCGAGCACTGGAAGCGGGTAATCGACGTAAACCTGCGGGGGGTCGTCCACGGCATCGTCGCCGCGTATCCGACGATGGTCCGTCAAGGGCGAGGACACATCGTGAACACGGCCTCCCTCGCGGGTCTCATCCCGGCTCCGATGCTCACGCCTTATGCGATGACGAAGCACGGGGTGGTCGGGCTCAGCACGAGCCTTCGCGCCGAGGCCAAGCGACACGGGGTGCGGGTGAGCGCCGTCTGCCCCGGGGTTATCGACACTCCCCTTCTCGACAAGGCGAACCCGCCGGACCTGCCGGTTCCCGCCTCTGCGCCCAACGGACGTGCGTTGCTCAGCAGGACTATCGGCAAGCCCTACCCGCCCGGCTCGCTCGCCGCGGACGTTCTCGAAGGCGTCGCGCGGAATCGCCCCTTGATCGTCACCCCGCGCCACGCGCGCACCCCCTGGCGCATCTACCGCCTGTCACCGAGGCTCGTCATCGACTCGGCTCCGCTCGTGATGCGAAGGATCATGCGCAAAGCGTCACGCTGACCACGAATTGCCCGCCAGGCGGTCCTTGGCTACCCACCGGTAACATGGGACACCATGTCAATCAAGCGGGTGGGAATCGTCGGTTCGGGCATCATGGGAGCCGGCATCGCCGAGAGCGCTGCCGTTCACGGGTTCGAGGTGGTGCTGCGCTCGCGCTCCCAGGGCACGGCGGACTCGATGGTGGCCGGCATGGAGAAATCCCTGGCCAAGCAAGTCGAGAAGGGAAAGCTCCCCGAGGCCGAGAGGGAAGCCGCTCTGGGGAGGTTGACCGCCGCGACCGATCTCGGGGCACTCTCCGGGTGCGACCTCGTGATCGAGTCGGTGGTGGAGGACCTCGGGGTGAAGAAGCACCTCTTCTCCGAGCTCGACCGCATCTGCGGTGAGCACACGATCCTGGCGACCAACACCTCGACGCTCCCGGTCGTCGACATGGCCATGGAGACCGGGAGGCCCGAGAAGGTCTGCGGTGTCCATTTCTTCAACCCGGCACCGGTGATGAGCCTGGTCGAGATCGTGCGACCCATCACCGCCTCCGACGAGACGATCGCATCCGCGCAGGCCTTCGCAGAGGCCTGCGGAAAAGAAGCCGTCGAAGTGAAGGACCAGGCAGGGTTCGTCGTGAACGCCCTTTTGTTCCCCTACCTGAACAACGCCGTGCGACTGCTCGAGTCGGGAGTCGCCACGCGCGACGACATCGACACCGCGATGAAAGGTGGCTGCGGGTTCCCGATGGGCCCCTTCGCTCTCCTCGACCTGGTGGGCCTGGACACGAGCGTCGCGATCCTCGACGCCCTCTACAACGAGTTCCGTGACCCGCATTTCGCCGCGGTGCCGCTGCTGCGTCGAATGGTCGCCGCCGAGCTCTACGGCCGGAAATCGGGTAAGGGTTTCTACGACTATCACCGCTGACAGAACCGCCGAGCCTGAGGGGTGAGCGAGATGGCGCGTCGCGAACACGAGCGAGACTCGCCGTGGGTGATGCGCACGTACTCGGGTCACACCTCCGCCAGGGCATCGAACGAGCTCTACCGGACCAACCTCGCGAAGGGCCAGACCGGGCTCTCGGTGGCCTTCGACCTCCCGACCCAGACCGGCTACGACCCCGACGCCGCCGAAGCGGCGGGAGAGGTCGGCAAGGTCGGAGTGCCGGTCGCCCATCTCGGCCACATGGCTCAGCTCATGGACAGCATCCCGGTCGGCGAGATGAACACCTCGATGACCATCAACGCCACCGCAGCGTGGCTTCTCGGGCTCTACATCGCGAACGCACAGGACACAGGCGTCGATCCCGCGTGTCTCCAGGGGACCACGCAAAACGACATCGTGAAGGAGTACCTGTCGCGCGGGACCTACATCTTCCCCCCGGGCCCGAGCAGGAGGCTGACGGTCGACACCGTCGCGTACACCGTTCGCAATGTCCCGAAGTGGAACCCGATCAACGTATGCAGCTACCACCTTCAAGAAGCCGGCGCTACCCCGGTTCAAGAAGTCGCGTACGCACTCGCGACGGCCATCGGCGTCATCGACGCCGTACGCGACTCGAAGAAGGTCGACGTCGAGGAGATCCCCCAAGTGGTCGGCCGGATCTCGTTCTTCGTGAATGCCGGGATCCGATTCGTCGAGGAAACGTGCAAGATGCGTGCCTTCGGCCGGCTCTGGGACCGAATCTGCACCGAGCGTTACGGGGTCGACGACCCCAAACTGCGCCGCTTCCGCTACGGCGTCCAGGTGAACTCCCTGGGCCTCACCGAGGACCAGCCCGAGAACAACCTCCCCCGGATCGTGCTCGAGACACTCGGCGTCACCTTGTCGCGATCTGCGCGCGCTCGGGCGATCCAGTTGCCGGCTTGGAACGAGGCTCTCGGGCTTCCGCGTCCGTGGGACCAGCAATGGTCCCTTCGGGTCCAGCAGATACTCGCCTTCGAGACCGACCTGCTCGAGTACGGCGACCTCCTCGACGGCTCGCCGGTCGTCGAGGCAAAGACCTCCGAGCTCGCCGAGGAGGCATGGACGGAGCTCGAGGACGTGCTCGAGCTCGGCGGAGCCTTCGAGGCGGTGGGCGAGCTCAAGCTCCGACTCGTGCGCAGCCAGGCCGAGCGGGTGCGGCGGATCGAGACCGGCGAGCTGAAGGTCGTCGGCGTGAACTGCTTCACCGAGGCCGAGCCATCGCCTCTGCTCGAGGGTGATCCCTCGGTCGAGACGGTGCTGCGCGTCGACCCGGCAGCCGAGGCGAGCCTCCGAGAGGACGTCGCCCAATGGCGGGCGAAGCGTGACAACGACGCCGTCAAGAGGGCCTTGGACGCGCTTCGCAGGGCGGCCGAGGACGAGAGTGTGAACGTCATGCCCGCGACGATCGAGCTCGCGCACGTCGGTGGAACGACCGGCGAATGGGCTCGCACGCTGCGTGACATCTTCGGCGAGTACCGAGCCCCGACCGGGGTCTCCGGCGGAGTAGGACAGCGCGGCTCGGAGCTCGCACAGGTGCTCGAGCGCTCGCACGCGATGACGAAGCGGACTGGGCGCCCTCCGCGGCTCCTCATCGCCAAGCCGGGGCTGGACGGGCACTCGAACGGCGCCGAACAAATAGCGGTCGCCGCTCGTGACGCAGGCTTCGAGGTCGTCTACCAGGGGATCAGGCTGACCCCCGAGCAGATCGCCGCTGCGGCGCGTGACGAGGATGTGGACGTCGTCGGCATCTCGATCCTCTCGGGAAGCCACCTCGAGCTGGTCCCCGAGGTGCTCGATCGACTGCGAACCTTCGGGGTCGACGCCGCGGTGGTGGTGGGCGGGATCATCCCTGCGTCGGACGCGCAGGTCCTTCGCGACAAGGGCGTCTCCGCCGTCTACACCCCGAGGGACTTCCGGTTGGCGCAGATCGTCGACGATCTGCTGACGCTCGTCGAGCAGCAGCGAGAGTCCTCCACGGCCTGACCTGAACGGCCCCCTCCGCCGGCTTCAGGCGTTCTGCCCGAGCACCCTCAGCGCGTCGCCCACGGCCTGTCGCGTCTCAGCACCGTCGGCTTCGCCCACCACCTGCCCGAGAATCGCCAGACGGATCCCTCGCGGCGGGTCCTCTGGTCTGCGGCAGCGGGCGCCGGCCACGCCTCTTGGACCGCCGCCACGATGGCGGCAAGCACCTCGGGGGCCGGCTCGGGCTTGACCGAGACCACCTCGGGGGTCAGCGCACCCGAGCGCTGGGTCACAGAGGAACGTTCCCGTGCTTGCGCCGAGGCAAGTCCTCGCGCTTGGAGGCGAGAAGCCGAAGGCTGCGAACGAGGACGCGCCTCGTCTCGGAGGGATCGATCACATCGTCCACGTACCCGCGCTCGGCGGCCACGTAGGGATTCGCGTAGCGCTCGGTGTACTCCTCCACGAGCTCGGCGCGACGTGCGACGGGGTCCGCCGCCTCTGCGAGCTCGCGCCTGTACACGATCTCCACCGCACCCTGAGGACCCATCACAGCCAACTCGGCAGAGGGCCAGGCGAAGGCCAGGTCCGCACCGATCGACTTGGAGTTCATGACGACGTACGCGCCGCCGTAGGCCTTGCGCGTGATGATCTGGATCCTGGGAACCGTCGCCTCGCAATACGCGTAGAGCAACTTCGCGCCGTGACGGATGATCCCCCCGTACTCCTGGTCGGTCCCCGGCATGAAGCCCGGAACGTCGACGAACGTGACCAGAGGGATGTTGAACGCGTCGCAAGTACGCACGAAACGAGCAGCCTTCTCCGAGGAGTCGATGTCCAGGACCCCGGCGAGGACGGCCGGCTGATTGCCCACAATGCCCACCACGCGCCCGTCGATGCGAGCGAACCCACAGGTGATGCTCATTGCCCAATGAGGATGGACTTCGAAGTAGTCGCCCTCGTCGACGACCGACGTGATGATCTTCTTCATGTCGTACGGCTGGTTTGACGACGAAGGCATGAGGTCCGCGAGCTCCGGGGTTCCGCGATCGGGGTCGTCCTCGGTGACGACGATCGGAGGCTCCTCGAGGTTGTTCGAAGGCAGGAACGAGAGCAGGTAACGGACGTCGTCGAGGCATGTCCGCTCGTCGGGAGCGACGAAGGTCGCCACACCCGACTTCGTGGCGTGGCTCATCGCACCTCCGAGCTCCTCGAGCGTCACGTCCTCGCCGGTGACGGTCTTCACGACGTCGGGCCCGGTGATGAACATGTGACTGGACCCGTTCACCATGAAGATGAAATCGGTCATGGCAGGCGAGTACACCGCCCCTCCCGCGCAGGGTCCCATCACGACGCTTATCTGGGGGATGACGCCCGAAGCCTCGACGTTGCGGTGGAAGATCCCCCCGTAGGAGTGAAGCGATACGACACCTTCTTGAATCCGCGCTCCCGCTCCGTCGTTGAGCCCGATCATCGGCACCCCGATCGACGCGGCGAGGTCCATGACCTTGTGGATCTTCTCCGCGAAGACCTCGCCGAGCGCGCCGCCGAAGACCGTGAAGTCCTGGCTGAAGACGCAAACCCGACGACCGTCCACGGTGCCGTAGCCGGTGATCACGCCGTCGGTGTAGGGCCTCTTCTGCTCGAGCCCCATCCCGTGGGCCCGGTGTCGAGCGAGCATGTCGAGCTCGCAGAACGAGCCCTCGTCAAGCAGGTGCTCGATGCGCTCGCGAGCGGTCATCTTGCCCTTGGCGTGCTGGCGCTCCACCGCGTGGGGGGAGCCCGCGTGCAGGGCCTCTTCCTTGCGCGACTTGAGCTCCGCCAAACGCTGCGACATCGGGTGCTCCATGGGCCGCGAGGCTATCGGAGCCTCTTCCACAGGCGGTCTTCGGCGCACCGGTTAGCGGCCTTCGAACCGGCCCGGGCGGGTGGCTCCTCTGGCGCGAGCCACGGGGGCTCCTCGGCCCTCTGGGTGCGGGCTCGGCCGACTCTTCGCTCCTCTGGGTGCGAGCCCGGCCACGTTAAGTGGAACGTGTTCTCGTTTCTAGAACACGTTGCGCAAGAACCCACCTGGCGTGGCGTTTCACTAGGACCGGGGGGCGGTACCGAACGGGGTCGGATACGAACCGTCCATCCGGCGGACGAATCGCGTGGCGTCCGGGGGGGCGTGCTAAGCGGGGGAGGGGACTTCTGTGTCGCGACTCGAAGTGGCCAATGTCGAAGTCCGCTTCGGCGGCGTGGCGGCATTGCGCGGAGTCGACCTCGGTGCCGACGCCGGTTCGGTCACGGGACTCATAGGGCCCAACGGAGCGGGCAAGACGACCCTCTTCAACGTCGTCACCGGACTCTGCAAGGCGAACAGCGGAAAGGTGCTCCTCGACGGGGAGCCGATCGGTCAGCTCGCCCCTCATCGACGCGCCCGCCTGGGGATCGCACGGACGTTCCAGCGCCTCGAGATATTCGGCTCTCTCACCGTCCGTGAGAACATCCTTGTATCCGCCGAGATCCGACGGAGGTGGGCCAGAGACGGCTCGCGCCCGCGCGACGTCGCCGAGGAGATTCTCGCCGAGGTGAACCTCGAGCACCTCGCGAACGTCCGCGCCGACACCCTTCCGACCGGAATGGCCCGGCTCGTGGAGGTCGGGAGGGCCCTCGCCACCCGCCCTCGCGTGCTGCTCCTCGACGAGCCTTCCTCTGGTCTCGACGACCGCGAGAGCGACGAGCTCGGTGAGCTCCTGAGACGAGTCGCGGGCAGAGGGGTCGCCGTGCTTCTCGTCGAGCACGACGTCGAGCTCGTCATGTCCGTCTGCTCGCTCGTGCACGTTCTGGACTTCGGCCGGATCCTGGCCGTCGGCACACCCGCGGAGATCAAGTCGAACCCCGAGGTGCGAGCTGCCTACCTCGGGACCGAGGAACCGGACGGCAAAAGTGACAGAAGCGAGGTGACGGGTGCCTACGCCTGACGGTGCGAGCGGGTCCAGCTTCGGTGGTCGGGTGAACGTCATCGAGCTTCGTAACGTGCGCGCGGCCTACGGGAAGATCGAGGTTCTACACGGCATCGACCTCGTGCTGCCCGCGGGAATGGTGCTCGCGATGCTCGGTCCCAACGGGGCTGGGAAGTCGACCACCTTGAAGGTCGTAAGCGGGTTGCTGCCTCTGAGCGAAGGCTGCTTCCATGTGCTCGGGCGCCACGTGAACGGGGTGGCCCCCGACGCGCTCGCACGCGCGGGGGTGTGCACCATCCCCGAAGGTCGCGCTGTCTTCCCGAATCTCTCGGTGACCGAGAACCTGCGCATGATGACCCACACCGGCACCGCGCGATCGGCGGTCGAAGAACGAGCCTTCTCGCGATTCCCACGCCTGGCCGAGCGGCGCCGGCAGCTCGCCGGAACACTCTCGGGTGGGGAGCAGCAGATGCTCGCGATGGCAAGGGCTCTGAGCTCCGAACCCGCAGTGCTGCTCCTCGACGAGATATCGATGGGACTAGCACCGCTCGTAGTGGACGAGCTCTACGACGTCGTCGCACAGGTCGCTTCAGAAGGTGTGGCCATCTTGCTGACGGAGCAATTCGCCCGGGCAGCACTGAAGGTCGCTGACAGCGTCGCGCTCATGTCTCAGGGCCGCATCCTCGTGTCGTGTGCCCCGGCCGACCTGCCGGAGGATCTCGCCGCCCACTACCTCGGCGGCCTCGGCGAGGTCGGCGCAGACCAGGAGCAGGAGGTGCGGGTGTGAGCGCGCAGCGTCTGTGGAGAAGGCGTGCCGTGTCGGTCGCAGCTGCCTGCGTTGCGAGCATGGCGGGCGGTGCGTCTCTGTTGTTCCTCGGCGCAGGATCCGCGGCAGCGAGCACCACGACCACGACGACGACCGCTCCCTCCTCCTCGTCCTCGTCGTCCTCCTCTTCTGACTCGTCCGCCTCGCTCGGCGGGTTCCAGACGCTTGGGACGGGGTCGGGGATCACATGGACCTACGAGCAGCCCAACTTCCCGATTCCTGCGACCCCCTCGCTCGAGTTCCACCTCGGCTACTCCCAGACGAGCTACAACTCCGGTCCCACCGGGGAGTCGCTCGCCAGCACCATGTGGCCCGGCCAGGCCGCAGCGAACATCGGCGGGCAACTGGGCCTCGTGCTCTCGCCTTACTTCGGAAAGAACACACCCAACATCGTCATCCCACCGTGGCCGTTTCAGGCGGCCACGTCGTTCCCGGCCGGCCCGACCACGCCGACATCTGCCTCCCAGGACAGCCCAGGGGTGCAGATGGAGTCGAGCTCGACTGACGCAGGTGGGACCGCGACCGCCGACTTCGGGACGTCGAGCGGGGGGGCGAACTCCTCGGCGCTGCCCTCCGGGTTCATATCCGTGCAGTCCTTCGGGAGCACAGTCCAGAGCACCGTGTCCAACGGCGACGCGGTCTCGGAGGGAACGTCCGAGCTCCACGGCGTCTCGATCGCGGGCGGGCTGATATCGATCGGCGCGATCACCTCCACCGCCACCTCCACGAGTGACGGCAACGTGGGTCAGGTCTCGGGCTCGAGCACCGTCAGCCAGGTGACGGTGGCGGGCCAGACGGCCACACTCGACTCCTCGGGCATCAACGTGGCAGGCACCGGCCTCCCTGTACTCGGTTCGATTCTGCCCTCGGTGGAGAAAGCCCTTCAGATGGCCGGGATAACGATCACGCTCACGAACCCGGCCGACACCGTGAACGGCGCATCGGCAGAGCGCGTGTTGAACGGGGTCCAGATTCAGATCGACCTCACCGCGCTCGACAAGCAGATCAACCAGCTGGTGGCCTTCCTGCCGAAGCAGTTCCAGAGCAAGGTGCTCTCCGAGCTCCCGCTTCCCATTCCGAACTCGCAGATCATGACCGTCGATCTCGGCTCCATGGACGTGAAGTCGGCCGCCTCTCCCCCTTATGGCGGTGCCGGCTCCTCCGGCGACACCGGCGCGACCGGCTCGGGCACCGGACTCGGAACTTCGCCGGGGACGTCCGACCTCGGAAGCTCCGCGTTCCCAGGTAGCGAGGGAACTTCGGGCACACCGGGCACAGCGGGGTCTGCCGACTCCTCTCCGAGCGCGGGGACGGGGCTGGCCACGGCAGCCGCTCCGGCGAAGCTCTTCCAGGGGATCGGAGCCGGATTGATCGTCCTCGGCGTCATATTGGCCCTGCTCTTGGCGGGGGTGCTCTGGCGCGCTGATGCCGCCGTTGGAGCACTAACCGCCGCCCCGGCGTGCGTAGGTGAGGAACCCGCGAACCTTCTGGGAGGTATCTGAGATGGCTTCTTTCTCCATCACCACTGAAGAGCAGGGACGCCAGAGGAGGGCGATCTCCAACCGTCTCGCGGGGCTCGCCCGAGCGGTAGAGGGGACGAGGCGCGGCTCGCGCTTCGACATCCGCCAGCTGATGCTCGCATCGGGCGCGACCTGCATGGCGCTGGGGATCGTGGCGATCGTGCTCGGTTGGTACGGCGCCGCCCACAGCTCATATCTCTTCCAGGAGATCCCTTACCTGATCTCGGGCGGCCTGTTGGGCGTCGCCCTCGTCGCGGGCGGGGGCTTTCTCTTCTTCGCTTCGTGGTTCGTGCGAATGATCGAGGACAACCACCGCTACGCGGCCCGGGTAGAGCAGACCTTGAGCCGTGTGGACCACGTGCTCGGGGCGATCGCAACCGACGCGGCGGCGGCTGCATCTGACGAGGAGCCTCGACTGAGCGAAGGCGCGACGCGCATAGGTGCGTCGTTTGCCCACCCGGCCGATCCGTCGGAAGAGGGAACCACTTGGCGGTTCACGGAGGGCCCGAAGTCGTGAGGAACAGATTTCACATCGGGGGGCGGAGCGCGAGGTCTCGGATCGACGCAGATCGCGCCAGACGGATTGGCGCGATCGCCGCTGCCGCGCTCATGGCGATGGGGCTGGCTGCATGCGGATCACGACTGGCGGGAACGGCGCTTCAAGCTGCCAAGGGGCAGGCAAGTGGGAACGGCACGTCTTCGGGGCGTTCATCGGGTCTCGGGGCAGAGACCGCCGGATCGAGCGGCACCGCGGGTTCGAGCGGCACCGCCGGGACCAGCGGCTCGGCGGGATCCACCGGCACCGGGGGGGCGGGCACGGCGGGTGGAGGAGCAGCGGGGGCCAACACGGCAGTCGGGGGAACCACTGCGTCGTGTAATTCCTCCGACAACGGTGGAGCGACCGACGTCGGCGTGACGGCCAACTCGATCACGATCGGAAACATCGCGAGCATCTCGGGTGTGGCGCCGGGTCTCACCCAGAGCGCCCAGGCGGCTACCGAGGCCTTTGCCGCCTACGTGAACAGTGCGGGCGGGATCTGCGGCCGCATGCTCAAGGTCCAGACCTTCGACGACGGCAACGACACCGGCAACAACGCCGCCGACGCGCAGCAAGCGTGCCAGAGCGATTTCGCGCTCGTCGGCAGCGCGTCGGGCTTCGACAACGGAGGGGCTTCTGCGATTCAGTCGTGCGGCATCCCCGACGACGCTGCAGAGATCAGCACCCACGAGCTCGGAAACGTCCCGAACGTGTTCGGGGCGAGCCCTGGCAATGCGCACTACTGGCCGACCGGACCCGCAGTGTGGCTCAAGTCGCAGTTCCCGAACGCAGTGACCCACGCCGCGATGATCTACCTGAACGCGCCCGCCACACAGGAGCAGGCTCAGGCCGAGATGCAGGCGTACCAGTCGGTCGGCTTCAACTACATCTACAGCGTGCAAGTGTCGCCGACCGAGCCCAATTACGCCCCGTACGTCGCCAAGATGCAGTCGGCAGGTGTCCAGTACGTAACCGAGTACTCCGACGACAACTCCGCCGCCCGCCTCGTCCAGGCGATGGCGCAGGCCAACTTCCAGCCTCAGGTGGTGGACTGGTTCTCGGAGGAGTACACACAGCACTTCCTCTCCGAGAGCCAGGGCGATGCCAACGGCAACCTCGTGCTCATGGCCACGACCCCCTACGAGGACTCTTCCTCCAACCCCGGGATGCAGCTGTTCTTGAGCTGGCTGAACCGCGTTGCGCCGGGAACCCAGCACGACATATTCGGCGAGTTCGCCTGGTCCGCGGGCCTGGCCTTCCTCCAGGCTGCCAAGGCGGTAGGCGCGCACCTGACGCGAGCCGCGCTCATCTCCCAACTGCAACAGATAGGTAGCTGGAACGGCGGTGGAGTGCAGCCGCCGGACCAGAGTTTCGGGCAGAAGATCCCGAGCCCTTGCTTCTCGTACTTCAAGATCTCAGGAAACGGCTTCACCCGGGTGTACCCGTCGGCGGCGGGCAGTATCGACTGCACCTCGGGCGGTCTGGTCCACTACTGACATGACCGCCGGACGCTCTTGAGGCAGCTGCGATGCACGAGTTCCTGACGTTCACGATCATCGGTGTCGTTACGGGTGCGGCGTACGCCGTGTCGGCGAGCGGCCTGGTCGTCACGTATTCCACCTCGGGCATCTTCAACATCGGCCTCGGCGGCATCAGCATGGTCATGGCGTTCGTGTACTGGCAGCTGGTCGTGCCGTGGCACGTGCCCCAACCCTTGGCGCTCCTGCTGGTGGTCCTCATAATCGCCCCCGCGTTCGGGGCGTTGATCGAGCTGACATTCGTCCGCCGAATACGCGACAGCAGCCTGGCGGTCACGCTCGCGGTCACTGTCGCGTTGCTGGTTCTGCTCATAGGCGTCGGCCTCTACGAGTGGTCCAGGAAGACGGCGCTCGCCCCCGTGTTCTTCAGGGGCAGCGGATTCCACCTATTCGGTGTGGACGTCAGCTGGCACCAGGCCATCACCATCCTCGTGGCGATCGGCCTGGCCGGGTTCCTGCGAGTGTTCCTCTACAGGACGCGAACCGGAATCTCGATGAGAGCGGTCGTGGACAGCAGGGAGCTCGCGGCTTTGAACGGTGCGAGGCCCGCCTGGCTCGGAACCTTCAGTTGGGCGTTCGGCTCCTCGCTCGCGGCGCTGGCGGGAATCCTGATCGCACCTCAGCTACAGCTGAACGTCTTCAACCTGACCCTGCTCGTCGTGAACGCATACGCGGCCGCAATGTTCGGCCGCCTGCGCAACCTCCCCGCCACCTTCGCCGGCGCGCTCGGGCTCGGACTGCTCAGCTCCTACGCCGTCGGATACCTCCCCACGAGCGGCTTCTGGGGGACGACGGCGGTCCAGGGATTCAGGCTCTCCATCCCGGTGATCGCTCTCTTCGCCGTTCTCCTCGTCCTGCCGTCCGACAAGATCGAATTCGGGCGGGCGGGTGGGCAGAGGTCCACGCTAACGGTTCCGTCGTTCCGGCGGTCCGTCGCCGGCGGCCTCGCGCTCGTCGTGGGAACCGCCATCGCGGTCAACCTGGTGCCGAACTCCGACCTGTTCCAGCTCGGCATCGGTCTCGCTGAGGGATTCATACTCCTGTCGCTCGTGCCGCTCACCGGCTGGGGCGGGCAGGTGTCGTTGTGCCAGATGACGTTCGCGGGGCTCGGCGCGTTCGCCATGTACAAGGTGGGACACGGCAGCTCGCTTCTCGGACTCGTCGCGGCGGCGGGGCTGGCAGGAGCGGTCGGCGCGATCATCGGATTGTTCACCTTGCGGTTCAGGGGTCTGTACCTCGCGCTCGGCACCCTGGCCTTCGCGGTCGCCATGGACAACATGTTCTTCCCGGCGCCTTCGGCCTTCACGTTCGACGGAGCTGTGCCCATTCACCGCCCGAGCTTGTTCGGTCTGCACGTGAACGGGACCCACGCGTTCATCATCTTCTTGTCGGTCCTGTTCGCGCTCTTGTCGATCGGCCTTCTCGCGCTCAGACGCGGTCCTTTCGGCCGCGTCCTCAGCGCGATGAAGGACTCCCAGGCTGCCTGTACGACGCTCGGGCTCAACCTCACGATGACGAAGCTCGCCGTGTTCGCTCTCTCTGCGGGGATCGCAGGGCTCGGAGGAGCTCTCTACGGTTCGATGCGCACCATCGCCGGCGCGCTCGACTTCCAGAGCGAGTTGAGCCTCGTGATCCTCCTGCTGGTCGTCGTCTGGGGAGCCACGTCGACGAGCGGTTCGCTGTTCGGGGGATTGAGCCTCGGCGTCATCAACATCGTCGCCGGGCATTTCCCGTCGCTCGCCAACAACCTCGAGTACCTCACTCCCGGGCTCGCCGGAGTCACGCTCGGCTCCTACCCCGACGGCACCATTCCCTTCCTCTCAGAGCGCTTCCGGGCGTTCACGTCCAAGCGGGCGGTCGAGCCCAAGGCGGCGATGACGAGCCCGGTTCTCGCGACTGAAGCTGCCGGAGGGGGGCTCGGCTCCACAGACGGCTGATGTCCGAGACGACACGCGCCGAAGAGCACACGCCGGGCCGGGAGCACCTCCGCAGCGTGCCGGGTGGAAGACTTCGCAGCGCGAATACCCGAAGAGCACCATCAGAAGCGGACCCGCCCGCTCGAAGCCGTCGCAGCACGCGGGGGCGCCCACAGTCGCGCTCGGAGGCACGCCGAGCGCGCCGCGAGGCCGAGGAGCGCAGGTCCCGGCGCGAAAGCGAGCGCGGCGGACGGCGCGTCGCACTTTCGCCGCTCGGGATCGTGCTCGCCATTGCAGCGGTTCTCGCCGTGTTCATCGGAGTCGCGTTCGTGACGGGATTCCTCACACCGCCGGGAAGCTCATCTCCCGCCGGCCCTCCCGCGTCGGCCCAAGTCGTCGCGAGGTCCCAGGCGGCGTCGGTCACCTTCGAAGGATCGGTCGGATGGATCGCAGACGACGGAAACGGCACCGTGCGGCCATTCAACGTGAGCTCGGGGAGGTTCGTCGGCGCCGCCACCGAAACCGGCGGGAGACCGATCGCGTTGTCCGCCGGCTACGGCGGCATCTGGGTGGCGGACATATCCGGGAACCAGGTGTCGGAGATCTCGCCTTCCACGGGCAAGGTTTCCAAGTCACCGGTGCAGGTCGCCCAGGGTCCCGTCTCCGTGGCCACGGGAGAGGGCGGGGTGTGGGTCGCGAGCCTCCTCTCGGGCACGGTCAGCCTTCTCGACCCCCGGACCGGGAACGTCCTGGCCTCTGCAGCTCTGCCCGACGGGGCCGTGCGGCTCACCTTGGGTGACGGATACATCTGGGTGACCGGTCAGGCGAACTCGCTCACTCGCGTCGACCCGCACCCACTTGGCCTGTCGCTCCAGTCGAAGTCCGTTCGCGTCGGAGAGGGCCCGATCGGAGTCGCCTTCGGCGATGGCTCGGTCTGGGTCGCGAACGCGCAATCCGGCACGGTGAGCAGGGTCGACCCGCGCACGATGTCGGTCACCGGGACTTTCGGAATCCCCTCTGGCTCTGGGAGTTCGGGAAGTAGCGGGTCGGACCCTACGAGCATCGCGGTCTGGAACGGAAGGGTGTGGGTGGGCGTCGGCCAGCGCGCGGCGGTCGTCGCGCTGGACCCCAGGACCGGCGCAGAGATCGGATCGGCCGTAACACTTCCGGGGGTCGCACGCGACCTGGTCGTCGGAGCACAAGGCGACCTCTGGGCCACCACGGCGAACCCGGGCACCGTCGTCCGGTTCACCTCTAACTGAGGTTGCTCGAGGAGATGGGTGAGCCGGAGGGCTACTCCTCGACGAGCTCGACCAGGGTGCCGAAAGCCCCCTTGGGGTGCACGAAGGCCACCGTCGTGCCCCGGGATCCCGGCCGCGGCGCTTCGTCTATGAGCCGCCCACCCGATGCCTTCACCGCCTCGAGCGCGGCCGCGCAATCGGCGACCCGGTAACCGACGTGGTGCAGACCCTCGCCGTTGCGCTCGAGGAACTTCGCCACCGGTGAGTCGGTGCGCGTGGGGCTCACGAGCTGGATGTACGAGTCCGCCACGGCGATGAGCGCCTCCTCCACCCCGTCTCTGTCGACGCGCTCTCGGTGTGTGACCTCTTCCCCGAAAGTCTCGCTGTAGTAGGAGATGGCCTCGTCGAGGTCGTTCACCGCGATCGCGACGTGGTCGATCTCCGTTAGAAGCGGTGGGCGGCGGCCTCCGGCGGCCTCGGAGCTCACGCGCCGTACCTGCGGAACAACGTGATTCGCCCCTCACCGACCTTCTCGCGCGTCTGCGGATCGTCCACGCCGAGACCCTCGTGCGGGGAGAGGCACAAGACGCCGATCTTCCCCTCGTGCATGTTGTGGTGCACCTGGTATGCCGCCTCCCCCACTTCTCCGAGCGGGTAGACGACCGAGAGGGTGGGCATCACCTTGCCGTCGCATATGAGCTGGTTCGCATCCCAGGCTTCTCTGTAGTTGGCGAAGTGGGATCCCTTGATGGTCTTGAGCCGCATCCACAGGTGACGATTGTCGTACTCGATCATGTACCCCGATGTGGCGGCGCACGTGACCACAGTCCCACCGCGCTTGCACGCGAACACGGATGCCCCCATCGTCTGTCGCCCCGGATGCTCGAAGACGATCTCGGGGTCGTCACCGGCGAGCGCGCGGATGTCCTTGCCGAGACGACGCCACTCGGACTCGTCCTGGGTGTGCTCGTCGGACCAGAAGCGGTACCCGGCGGCCTTGCGGTCGATTACAGCCTCCACCCCGAGCTCGTGCAGCAACTGCACCTTCTCCGGCGACGACACGACGCCGACAGGGACCCCTCCGCCGTTCAGCACGTGCTGAACTGCGTATCCACCTAGTCCACCGCTCGCGCCCCACACGAGCACCCGGTCACCTTGCTTCATCTCTGCGCCGTTTCGCGAGACGAGCATGCGGTAGGCCGTCGAGTTGCACAGCGCGTTCACAGCCGCCTCCTCCCACGTCAGGTGCGCCGCCTTCGGCATGAGCTGGTTGGCCTTGACCACCGTGAGGTCTGCCAGTCCACCGAAGTTCGTCTCGAACCCCCAGATGCGCTCGTTCGAGGCGAGCATCGAGTCGTCGTGCGAGGACGGGTCCTGATCGTCGACGTAGTTGCAATGGACGACGACCTTGTCGCCCGGCTTCCAGTTGCGGACCATCGACCCGACCCGGATCACCACGCCCGAGGCGTCGGAACCGACGACATGGTGCTCGAGCACGTGACGAGCGCCCCAGACGCTCTCCTTTCCCAGTCGCTGCAGGAACCCGAAGGTCGGCAGCGGCTCGAAGATCGAGGTCCAGACGGTGTTGAAGTTGATGGCGGACGCCATGACCGCCACGTACGCCTCGTCGGGGGCCAGCTCGGGAACCGGCACCTCGGACACGTGGAGGGACTTGCGCGGGTCCTTCTCGGCCGAGTCGAGGCCGGCGAACATGTCGACCTCCGAGGCGAGAACGTGCGCCGCCCTGTACGACTCGGGGAGCTCGATCGCCGCCAGCTCGTCTCCGCCAGCGCCCGCCAGGATCGCTTCTGCGAAAGCTTGCATGGCCCAGGACGATACCCGTAGAGGCTCCCGCCCACCTCACCCGGTGGGCCGGTCTCCAGCGCTTCCTTTAGAATCGTGCACCTTGGGCGTCCGAGTGGTCGCCCACCGAGCCCCACCCCGGAGGTAGTCATGGCCGGTTCCGTCATCCTCGCAGGTGCCCGCACGCCGATAGGCAAGCTCTCGGGTGCGTTCGCCGGCTTCAGCGCGATGGACCTCGGAGGATTCGCCATCGCGGCGGCACTCGAGCGAGCCGGTATCTCTCCCACGGACGTCGACTACGTCTTCATGGGCCAGGTCCTCCTGGCGGGCCAGGGGCAGATCACGGCTCGCCAGGCGGCGACGAAGGCCGGCATCGCGATGTCGGTCCCGGCGACCACCGTGAACAAGGTGTGTCTGTCCGGTCTGAACTCCATCTACCTCGCGGACCTCCTGATCGGTGCGGGCGAGGCGGACATCGTCGTCGCAGGCGGCATGGAGTCGATGACACAGGCGCCGTACCTGCTCCCCGGCGCACGTGCCGGCTACCGCATGGGGGACGGAACCCTCGTCGACTCGATGATGTACGACGGCCTCTATTGCCAGTTCGACCACTGCGCGATGGGACTCGGCACCGAGAATTACAACAAGGTCGCCGGAATCAGCCGCCAAGCCCAGGACTCGTTTGCCGCGCTCTCGCACGAGCGCGCTGCGACGGCCATCAAGGACGGCCGCTTCGCAGACGAGATCGTCCCCGTGTCGGTGCCCCAGCGAAAGGGCGAACCCGTGGTGGTGGACACCGACGAAGGTGTGCGCCCGGGCACCACAGCCGAGTCCCTTGGCGCGCTGAAGCCCGCCTTCGACAAGGAGGGGACGATCACAGCGGGTAACGCCAGTCAGATCTCCGACGGCGGAGCGGCGGTGGTCGTCGCCTCCAAGGCCAAGGCGGAGCAGCTCGGCATCGCGCCGCTGGGTGAGGTCCTGAGCTACGGACAGGTCGCCGGGCCCGATGCGAGCCTCCTGCTCCAACCGGCCAACGCGACGCGTCAGGCGCTCGCCAAGATCTCGAAGTCTCCCGCGGACGTGGACCTCTTCGAGATCAACGAGGCGTTCGCAACGGTCGGTCTCGCCTCGATGGCCGACCTCGGAATCACCGAGGACGTCACAAACGTGAACGGCGGAGCGATCGCCCTCGGCCATCCGATCGGGATGTCCGGGACACGTCTCGCCCTCACGATGCTGCACGAGCTTCGCCGCCGGGGCGGAGGGCTCGGGGTCGCAAGCCTCTGCGGGGGCGGCGGCCAGGGCGACGCCCTCGTGCTTCGCGCCGCCGGCTGACACAGCGACCTGACAAGGCGGCCTGACACAGCGACCTGACAAGGCGGCCCGCGGGAGGCGAGCCTCACCACAGTCCCATACCCGCAAGTTGGCCGTTCACAGGCCGTTCCCCTCCACAGAATCGAGGGTGGACCCGCTGCCCGGAAAGCGGTGGGCTGAGCATGACTCAGCCGGCACGGGAAACGGATCGAGGGGGATGGCTATACACCGGCGGCCAGCCGTTGCGCGTCGCGTCAGAGAGGTGGGTCTCGGGATCGCAGCCGGGACGCGCTCGCTGCTGACCGGTTCGCGTCGAAGGGCCGCGCACCTTCACCACTCTCGGCGCCGCGCTCTGCTCGCCCGGTCGTCGCTCGGAATTTTGGGAGCGTTGTTGGCAGCTGCCGCGCTCGGAGCCCCGTCTTCCAGCCGAGCCCAGCTGCACGTCGCGCGCACCTTCGACGCCTCGGCTTGGCCGGGGCTGCTCGACCGCACTCCGCCCGCCGTGCTTCCCGTTCAGTCGCCCACTGCCCCGGCCGCGACGTCCTCGGCCGCCCTCCCCGCCGCCTGCTCCCTGTCGGGGGACCCAGCTGCTCAGCTCTCGGCCGCGCTTTCTCCTTCGGGTTCGACGAGCCCCGCGCCGTCAGCACTTTCGTCGGCGCCCAATGGCGCGAGCTCCTCGGCTCCCCAGGCCTCCACCTCTTCCTATATCCGGTCGTCGGCGTCCGCTTCGGACCGGGCCGCACCTGAGAGCTCCCCACAGGTGTCGCCCGCGGTGCAGAAGATCACGACGGCAGCGGGAGCGGCCAAGGCGATCCTGACCGGTTCGACGAGCTCGACCAGCCCGACGGGCTCCACCACTTCCCCTGCGAGCAGCTCGGTTCCCGCGCCCGCAAACCCGTTGGAGGGAGCCGTTTCGTCTCTCAGCCAGACCCTCCAGTCACTGCTGGGGCAGCTGCCCGGCGGTGCGTCCGCATCGAGCACGAGCCGGCTTCTTCCGTCCCTCCCCGGTGTGCTCGCCCCGTCGTCGTCGACCTCGACGAGCACATCTCCCTTGCAGAGGCCGACCTCGGGTGGGTCTGCTCAGGGAGCTACCGGGCCGGGCGCCTCGACTCCGGGGAGCGGCTCAGCGGGTTCGTCTGCAGCAGCAGGCCCGGATTCGACCACACCTTGGTCGGGCCTCGACTTGAGTATCGGCTGCGACCTCATCGGCCTCGGGACCGTGGGAACGGTGGCCCCCGGTGAGACCGCGGCACAGGCGGGAGCGGTGAACGCCGCCATGTCCCTGCTGGGGACTCCTTATGTATGGGGAGGCGAGTCCAAGGACGGGTTCGACTGCTCCGGTCTCGTTCAGTTCGTCTTCGACACGGTCGGAGTGCAGCTCCCACGTGTCGCGCAGGACCAGTACGACGCGGGTCCCGCGGTGCCTCCGGGCCACGCGGTCGTACCGGGGGATCTGGTCTTCTTCGGAGATTCGCCCACATCCGTCGAGCACGTTGGGATCTTCGTGGCAGACGGCCTCATGATCAACGCCCCCTACACGGGCGCGGTGGTCAGATTCGATCCCGTCGACAACGGTCTCCCGATAGTCGGTGTGACCTCGCCCGGCGGGCAACAGATCGCCTGATCCGGTACCGGCGCCCCACGCCCCCCGGAGGTGTCGGTACCGGTCAGGCGTCCAGTTCTCTTCGCCCCTCGAGCGCTCGCCCGAGGGTGAGCTCGTCGGCGTACTCGAGGTCCCCGCCGACCGGCAGGCCGCTCGCAATGCGCGTCACCTTGAGACCTATCGGCTTCAACAACCTCGCCAGGTACATCGCCGTGGCCTCTCCTTCGAGGTTCGGGTTGGTACACAGGATGACCTCGGTGACCTGACCGTCCTCGAGGCGCCTCAGGAGCTCCTCGACGCGAAGCTGCTCGGGCCCGACACCTTCTATCGGGTTCAGAGCACCTTGAAGGACGTGATAGCGGCCCCGGAACTCGTGCGTCCGCTCGACCGCGACGATGTCGCGCGGGTCCTCGACGACGCACAACAAGGAGCTGTCGCGCCGGGGGTCCGAGCAGAACTCGCAAAGCTCACCTTCTGCGACGTTGAAGCAGACGGTGCAGGAGGTGACCTTCTCCTTCATCGTGACTATCGCGTCCGCAAGACGCAGAGCATCCTCCGGCGCGACCTTGAGCAGATAGAAGGCGATGCGCTGCGCGGACTTCGGCCCGATGCCCGGGAGACGGCCCAGCTCGTCCACGAGGGAGCGCAGCGGGCCTGCGTACATTCGCTACACCTCCTGGGCCCCGGGGAACGCCAGCTTGATCCTCTCCTCGGGGCTCGGCCCGGCACCTGCCGGGTCGGTCTCGGCCTCCAAGACCGCCGGGTCTAGGTAGTCGGCCTCGCGTGAAGTGTCTGCCGCCGCTGCAGGAGGATCGTCGGTCGCGAGCGCCACACCTCGAGGGTTGGGCTCGCTCCGAGGCGGCCCGTTGACAGGGTCCTCGTCGACCACCAAGCGAAGTGGCACTGCCGTGCCGAAGTGGGCGGCGAGCGCAGTCTCGACCTCGAGGCGGACCTCCTCGCAGTACGAACGGTGCGTCTCGTTCGGGAGCGCGAACACCGCGACCCCCTCTTCGCTGGCCACGAACCTCCCGACCCTGAAGCGTGCTCTCGCGCGACCGGGAAGAGACGAGAGAAGCCCGTCGCCCCACACCTGGACCAACTCGTCGCGAGACGGAAGGTTCGACGTGGCGGCCGGGACCCGGGCAGAAGTCGCGGTGGCCACTCCGCCGGACCCGGACTGGGCGGAGGACGACGTTGCAGAGGTCGCGCCGGGCGCGCTGACCCGGCGAGCTTCGGAAGCAGAAGCGGGAGATCCCCCGGTCCTGCCCGGGCCGCGAAGCGCCCCCAGGGCCTTTCGAGCAAGATCCGGCCCGCCCAAAGAAGCCTCGCCGGGTGCTTCACCCGACGGTTCCGAAGAGCCTTGGAGCTCGGACCCAGCCCCGCCCCCACCCGTCGCAGTGCCCCCGGCCGAGTCACCCTCGCGGCTCGACGATCTCGAGACCCTCGATGCGCGCGCCGGTGGCGAAGCCCCCGGTGGCGCCGGACGCGCCTCGGCTGTTCGAACTGGAGGAGCCGTTGCGAGCTCTGAAGGCGGACCCGAGGAGAGGGCGCGCTCGAGACGGTCGATCCTCTCCAGGATCGCCGCGCTCGAGTCGTCGAGCTCGGGGTGGGCGAGGCGGATGAGCGTCGCTTCGAGGTGGACTCGCGGATCAGGAGTGTCTCGCATGTCGACGAGGGCGCGACCGAGCGCCTCGACGGCTCGCACGACGGCCGGAAGGCCGAGCCGACGCGCCGTGTCCTCCACCTGTGACCGCTCGTCCCCAACCATCGACACGAGCTCGGGTGCGAGCATCGCCAGGAACCCCTGCCGGAGGTAGTCGGCGAGCTCACCCGAAAGGCGCTGGGCATCGTGACCCGCGTCACAGGCCTTCGCCACACCGAGCAGCACCGCACTTGCGTCGCGCTCGGATAGCGCTGCTGCGATCTCGGCGAGGACGACGATCTCGTCGCCCAGCGTGCCGCCGGCTGCCACCTGGTCGAGCGCCGACAGGGCGTCCCTTGCCGACCCGCGGCCGCGGCGCACCGCGCTGTCGAGCGCTTCGTCTTCGAGTTCGAGCGCGGCCTCCTCGCGAACGCGTCTGAGGAGACCTGACAGGATCTCGGGGCCGAGAAGGCGGAACTCGAAGTGCTGTGTACGGCTTCGGATCGTGGGCAGGACCTTCTTGGTGTCGGTGGTCGCCAGCACGAACACCACGTGCCCCGGGGGCTCCTCGAGCGTCTTCAACAACGCGTTCGACGCCGCAGTCGAGAGCATGTGAACCTCGTCCACGATGTAGACCTTCCACCTGCCCGGTGTGCCGAGAGCCGAGTGAGCCACGAGGTCTCGCATGGCGTCGACGCCGTTGTTCGAAGCGGCGTCGAGCTCGTGGACGTCCATCGAGGTCCCGCGCGCAATCTCGACGCAAGACGCGCACACCCCGCACGGCTCTCCGTCTTGCGGGTTCGCGCAGTCGAGCGCCTTCGCCAAGATGCGCGCTGTGGAGGTCTTCCCGGTCCCGCGCGGGCCGCTGAAGAGGTACGCGTGACCCACCCGGGCGTCGCGAACGGCGTTTCGCAACGCGAACGTAACGTGGTCCTGCCCTAGCACCTCGTCGAAACGTTGTGGGCGAAAACGGCGGTAAAGAGATTGGTACGCGGCGGGCTCCGGGTCGGCAGGAGGGGTCACCGCGGGCAGCCTACCGGTGGGCAGTTGCAGCACGGCGGCCGATGCCCGGTGCGACGGCCAGGTTTGCTGCGGCACACGAAACTTACCCGCTGAGAGCTGCTGCCTTCCGGCCCTGACTCGGTTCACGGGTGCCCGTTGCGCAGGACCCGGCCGCCGCACCGAGCATCGGCCGGCGCCCGGAAGACGATAGCCTGCCCCTCCTTGGGGCCGGGTAGCCCTCGGAGGAGTGCGAGAGCGGCCGAATCGGCACGACTGGAAATCGTGTGTGGGGAAACTCACCGTGGGTTCAAATCCCACCTCCTCCGCACAAAGCGGAAGGTGGCGACGAGACGTGACCTCGAAGTTTCTCGGCTCGGAGGATGCCGCGACGCCGCTGGACGACGACGAGGCCGGGATGAAGTTGTCGCTCGAGGAGGCAGGCGTCGCCTCGACGCACGGTGACGTGCCGGTCGGGGCGGTCGTCGTGGCGGGCGGCCGCGTCGTCGCCTCGCGTCACAACGAGCGCGAGCTGCGACAGGACCCCACCGCGCATGCGGAGATATTGGCGTTGCGTGACGCCTCCCAGGCACTGGGATCGTGGAGGCTCGATCAGGCGACGATGTTCGTCACCCTCGAACCATGTCCCATGTGCGCCGGCGCCGCTGTCGCCGCGCGCCTCGGACGGCTCGTATTCGGCGCCACCGACCCAAAGGCCGGCGCGTGCGGCTCTCTCTACAACCTCTGCAGCGATCCGCGCCTGAACCACGAGCCCCTCCTGACCGGTGGTGTCCTGGCGGGAGAAGCAGGAGCATTGCTGACCGGCTTCTTCTCCGAACGTCGATGACCAGCGGTGTCGCTAGGTGACAGGTCCATGACCGACCGTCCAGCTAAGCCCGCCCGAGACGAACGCACGGTGCTCACCACCGGAGCCAACTCCGGAATCGGACTCGCCACCGTGCTTCACCTGGCGCGCCTCGGGTTCCGCTCGGTGGGCACCGTGCGCTCGAGGAGCAAGGCTTCTCAGGTCTCGGAGGCGGCAAGGTCTGCCGGGGTCTCGGTGAAGACGGTGCTCCTGGACGTCACCGACTCCGATCGCTGCGCAGCCGTCGTCGGGAAGGTGCGTCCCTGGGCCATCGTGAACAACGCCGGATATTCGGGCATCGGGGCGATAGAGGACGTGAGCGACGAGGAAGCCCGGCGTCAGCTCGAGACGATGGTCGTCGCACCGATGCGACTCGCACGACTCGCACTGCCGCACATGCGAGCAGCCGGAGGGGGTCGTGTGGTGAACGTCTCCTCCATCTACGGGCTGACCACCACCCCGCTGAGCGGCTGGTACCAGGCGTGCAAGCACGCACTCGAGGCGACTTCGGACGCATTGCGGCTGGAGGTCGCCCGCGACGGGATAAAGGTCGTGCTGGTCGAGCCGGGTGGTTTCAAGACCGGGATCTGGGACGAGATCGAATCCGTCGCCGCACGAGGTGACTCTGCTTACGAGGATTCGTACCGACGGATTCGCGCGTTGTTGCAGCCCTTCATCGGGTTCATGGGAGAGCCCGAAGGAGTGGCCAAGGTCATCGGCAAGGCGCTCTCCACTCGCTCTCCTCGAGCCCGCTACCTCGTCGGGCCCGACGCCAAGGCCATCGCCTCTGCACAACCTCTGATCCCGACCGAGATTCGCGATCGCGTCACTCGGCTTCTCACCGGCCTTTGACCTCGCCGGGACCGGTCGACCATGGGCGGCGCCGGCTCCCCGGTGCCGACGCGAACCCTGGCGGGGACTCAGCCCAATTGGCTCTAAAGTTCTCCGCGGTCATCCGCCTGGACGAGACACGCGTTTGACCTAATGGAGGAGTGCGAGAGTGGACGAATCGGACGGTCTCGAAAACCGTTGTGGTCGCAAGGCCACCGTGGGTTCGAATCCCACCTCCTCCGCCGTGACATCCCGACACAGCCGGGCCACACACAGATGACGACACCGACACCGGGAGCTGACGCAGCCGCGACCTTCGATCCCGAGGAGGTTCGCGCCAAGTACCTCGCCGAGCGCGACAAGAGGCTGATCCCCGGCCGCGCCGACATCCGCAACCTCAACACCGACGAGCACTTCGCCCACTTCCGCGACGACCCTTTCACACCGGTCGTCGAGCGCGCCCCCATCGCCGAAGACGTCGACGTCGTGATCGTCGGTGGGGGGATCGCCGGGGTCGTGGCCGGCGCCCAGCTCCGCAAAGCAGGTCTCGAGAGGATCCGCATCGTCGACCTGGCGGGCGGCATAGGGGGCACCTGGTACTGGAACCGCTACCCAGGTGTGATGTGCGACATCGAGTCATACATCTACATGCCGATGCTGGAGGAGCTCGGCTACGTCCCGAGCCGGCGTTACGCGTTCGGTGAGGAGATCCGGCGCCATCTCGTGTCGATCGCGGAACGCTTCGACCTCGTGCCCGACGCGCTCTTCCACACCGGAGTCAAACGGGCGGAGTGGCACGAGGACCGGGCGCGGTGGCTGATCCGCACAGATCGCGGCGACGAGATCAGCTGCCGCTGGTACGTGCTGGCCGTCGGGATCCTCAACCTGATGAAGCTGCCCACCATCGCTGGTATGGAGGACTTCGGCGGGCGTTCCTTCCACACCGCGCGGTGGGACTACGAGTACACGGGCGGCGGGCCCGACGAGCCCCTCACCGAGCTGGCGGACAAGGTCGTCGCCCTCATGGGAACCGGCGCCAGTGGTATCCAGTGCGTGCCGCCGCTCGTCGAGTCGGCGAAGCACCTATACGTGTTCCAGCGCACTCCCTCGGCCATCGGCGAGCGCGGGAACAGGCCCACCGATCCCGACTTCGCCCATCGGCTCGGCCCGGGCTGGCAGCGCGCGCGAATGGACAACTTCCAGGCGATCATGATGGGCCGGCCCATCGAGGTCGATCAGGTGGACGACGGGTGGACGCACCACTACGCGGCGGTCCAGCACCCCCCGAGGCGAGAGGGCATGACCGCAGCCGAGTACCTCCGCGGCGCCGAGGAGCTCGACTTCCAGATCATGGAAGCGCACCGTCACCGGGTCGAGCAGCTGGTCGGCGACCATGCCATGGCAGAGATCCTCAAGCCTTACTACCGGTACCTCTGCAAGCGGCCATGCTTCCACGACGAGTACCTGTCGGCGTTCAACCACCCGAACGTCACGCTCATCGACTGTCCCTCGGGCACCGACCGGATCACCAAGAAGGGCCCGGTCGTGGGCGGGCAGCAGTACGAGGTCGACTGCATCATCTACGGGACCGGCTTCGAGGCCGAGCTCACCCCGCTGTTCCGCCGCGTGGGTCACGAGATCGTGGGCCGTGGCGGGATCACCCTCGCCGAGAAGTGGGCCGACGGCGCCGCGAGCCTGTTCGGGATGATGAGCCGTGGCTTCCCGAACATGTTCGTCATGCCGGCGCCGGGGCAGCAGGCGGTCGTGACCGTCAACTACACCCAGCTCGCGGTGCTCGGGGGCGAGTTCGTCGGCGGCGCCGTACGGCTGCTCGAGGAACGGGGCGTGGAGGTCTTCGACGTGAGCGCCGAGGCCGAGGAAGCGTGGACGCAGAAGATCGTCGACTCCTTCGTCGACGCGAGCGCCGTCATGTCTCTCTGCACGCCTTCGCGCATCAACAACGAGGGCCACCCGGAAGCGCTGAAGCCCCGCAACGGCAACTACGGCCGCGGGATGGGCGATTGGTTCGGTTACCGTGAGCGGCTCGAACAGTGGCTCGAGGCCGGCACGTTCGAGGGCCTGGAGCTCGAGGTCCCGTCCACGGCGTCGTGAGCGCGCGTCAGCAGCTCGCCGTGGTCACCGGCGGCGGCGGCGGGATCGGAGCGGCGATCGCCGAGGAGCTCGGCCGCGGCGGCTGGTACGTCGTCACCCTCGACCCCCTCGTCACCCTCGACGGCTCCGAGCAGCTCCCGGAGCCGGAGGAGACCACCGCCGGTCGCATCGTTGCGGCTGGTGGCTCGGCCCGGGCCTCGTCGGCGTCGGTGACCGACGGGGAGGCGGTCCGCGCCTTGTTCGCGGAGCTCGTCGACGAGCACGGCGGGCTCGACGCCGTCGTGAACGTCGCCGGGATCACCCGGCAGACCTTCTTCGCCACGGGCGCGGAGGAGGACTGGCTCGCAGTGCTCTCGGTGCACCTCGGGGGATACCTCAACGTGCTCGGCGCCGCTCTTCCTCTCATGTCCGAGGCCGGGCGCGGCAGCGTCCTCGGTGTCACATCCGGGTCAGGTTGGCGGGCTGCCGACGCCGGCGCGTACAGCTGCGCCAAGCGGGCCGTCGCCGCCATCACCTGGCAGCTCGGCCGGCAGGCGCCCCCAGGCGTCACCGTCAACGCGATGTCGCCAATCGCCGCCACCCGAATGGTCGCCGCTGCCGTCGAGCGCGCCCGGCAGGCTGGCGGGCCCGCACGCGGTGGCGGACTCTCACTGTTCAGCACGATGCCGGGCCCCGAGGCCCTCGGGCCACTCGGCGCGCACCTCGTAGGTGACGGATTCCGGTGGTGCAACGGACGGGTGCTCTTCGCCGGGGGCTCGGAGGTGGCGGTCATCGACGAGCCCCGCCTCCTCGAGGTGGTGCGCAGCGAAGAGGCCGTCTCCATCGAGCGCGTGCTCGAGGCTGTCGTCCCGCGCGCGTTCGCCTCGGCCGAGACCAGCCAGGTGAGCGACGGGGGCGGCAACCCCCGGTTCGGGCCGATCTTCGACGAGCCGGCCCCCGTCGAGGTCGCATCGGCGCACGTTCGATCGTGTGCCCTGGTCACCGATCGCCCCGTGCTGGCCGCGTCGCTCGCCGCAGCACTCGAGGCAAGGTCGGTCACGTGCCACCGCGTCGATGTCGCCCACGGTTTTCGCGAAGCCGCCAACGCACTGCTCTCAGCCTCGGACGCCCATGGGCCAATCGATGCAGTCGTCGTCGCCCCCGCGGGTAAAGAGCCGACGGGCTCCTCGTCGAGTGGTTGGGGGCGGGTGCTAGCCGAGCACCACGGGATCGTCGAGGGCATACACACCGATGCGGCATGGGGGCGCGCAGCCTCCGACTACTCCGCAGGCGCCGGCCACCCGGTTCAGCTGGTGACGCTCACCGACGCCACAACCACCGGAGGTCGGAGCCGAGCCCAGGCCTCGGCGCAGCTGGCACGAGCAGCCGCGGGCTCCACCGAAGGCCGCATCACGGCATTCGCAGCGAGCATCGAGGCTCCGGAGGCCGCCGCCGCCAGGCCGGGCGCCGAGCTCGTCGCCCACCTGCTCGCCCACCCTGAAGCAACGGTTCTGGCCGGTGCGGAGCTGGCGATCGGCGACGGCTGGCTCGGCCTTCGCAGCCACCCTCGACCTGTCGGCAGCATTACCTACGGTGGTCCCACCGTCCCAAGATGGCTCGACGACAGGCTCCAAGAGGTCGTCGGCGCCCTCGACCACCAAGCGCGTACGGAGGACTGAATGGACGCCCGGCCCACACGCGTCGTCGACGCTCACGTGCACCTCTGGGACCCCGCGCGCTCGGATTGGTACCCGTATTTGTCGCGCACTCCCGAGGGAGGCGGGGGCGATGCGACGAGGATGTACCGCCGCTTCGATGTCGAGACCTATCAGGCCGAGACGACCCGGTGGAACGTCGAGAAGATCGTGAACGTCGCTGCCGCGACGGGCCGGCACTCGATCGACGAGACCATCGAGCTCGATACCAACGCTCATGTCGCCGGTCGTCCCGACGCCATCGTCGGCGGTCTCCCCCCGACAGACACCGTGGCTGAGGCGATCGAGCTGATCGACCGGCAGATGGCCGCTTCACGCTTCCGTGGCGTTCGCCCGATGGGGGCAAACATGGGGCCCCTTCCCGACACCGCAGTGCTCCGCGCTCTCGAGGAGCGGGGCCTGTTGTTCGAGCTCATGACCCATCCCGACCAGCTCCGAGCGGCAGCAGGGCAGCTCGCCGGCTTCGACGACCTGACCGTCGTGGTCGAGCACACAGGATGGCCCCGCTCGGATTCCGAAGACGAGCGCGCCTTGTGGCGGGACGGCATCGACGCGCTGGCCGGCGTCGGTGACAACGTCGTTTGCAAGCTCTCCGGCCTGGCGATGCCTTTCGAGTCCATGCGCATCGACGCCTTGGCGCCGTGGCTCGAGTACGCCATCGAGGCCTTTGGTGCCGACCGCTGCATGTTCGCCAGCAACTTCCCCGTCGACGCCGTGTACGGCACCTTCGACGAGCTCTACTCCACGTTCAGCGCCGTGACGGGCGGCCTGGACGACCAAGAGCGCGACAAGCTGTTCGCGGGCAACGCCGAGCGCGTCTATCGCTTCTAGCGGGCGTTCAGCGAGGGGAGCGGGCACCGACCGGTCCTGCGCAGGACAGGTCTGCGTCGAACAGGGGTACGTTCAGGTCGTGACGACGGACCATGGACCTGACCTCGCGCCCAACGCCGGACGGTTCTCGGGTTTCTCCGACCTCTACGACAGCGTGCGGCCCAGTCCCCCCGCGGCGCTCGCCGAGGTCCTCATGGCATATCGCGGCAGAACGGACCTGGACGTGGTCGACCTCGGAAGTGGCACGGGGCTCTCCACACGATGGGCGGCGCGCTGGGCGATGTCGGTCACCGGCGTCGAGCCGAGCTCCGACATGCGCTCGATCGCAGAGGGCCATCCGATTCCGCATGTTCGATACGTGGCGGGTTACGGACACGAGACGAACCTGGACACCGACAGCGCGGACGTCGTGATCGCGGTCCAGGCGCTTCACTGGATGGAGCCGCAGTCGACTTTCGCCGAGGTGGCGCGCGTCCTGCGCCCCGGAGGCGTGTTCGCCGCCGTGGACTGCGACTGGCCCCCGACAGTGGGATCGGCCGAGCTCGAGCGCGCGTGGGCGGACTGTCGCAAGACGATCCGCGTTTACGAGACACGTCTCGGCCACGGAGCGAGAGAGGAGGCTCTGCATGCCCCCGTCGGAGAAGCAGACGAGTCGGCTGCGTCCGGCTACTCGGGTCGGGATGCGCACGTGGACCGAGTTCTCGCCGAGGGCGTGAAGAGCTGGTCCAAGGACGGCCACCTCGAGCGCATGAGCGAGTCGGGCCACTTCGCATGGTGCCACGAGCTTGCGCTTCATCAGGAAGAGAAAGGAGACGCCAAGCGCTTCGTCGAGCTGTTGAAGAGCCAGGGCGACTACCAGACCCTTCTGCGAAACGGGCTCGACGACCAAACGCTCGGCGTGGACGACCTCGCCGCGACAGCCCGACGGGTCCTGGGACCTCGTGAACGCAGTTGGTGGTTCACTTACAGGGTTCGAGTCGGAGTCGTCGCCGTCGCCCGGGAGGCCTGACCCGCCCGTCGCGATCTTTCCTCCAACAGCTCGGCCGTCTGTCGGCTCTTCTCGTCCAGCTGGGCGAGCGCAGAGGGTTCTGGTTGCACTCCGATGCTGTTCAAGGTCATCGCCAGCATCTCGTAGTGGCCGACGACCATGCAGAGCTCGATGAGCTGGTCCTCTTCGAACTGCACGGCGAGCCTCGCCCAAGTCGAGTCGCTCAAGACCTTCTGCGAGTGCAGCTGGTCTGCAGCTTCGATCAGCAGATGCTGCCTTTCACTGAGCGCCGCCCCGGCTGCCGGGTCGGCGATCGCTGCCACTTCCCCGAGTTCCAGGCCCGCTGCACGTGCGAACGGGACATGTTGCGCCCATTCGTAGGGCGAAGAGCTGTTGACCGCCGAGCGCAGTATCAGGACCTCGACATCGCGTCGAGGCAGACGGCCCCTCAACAACAGCGTCGCGGCAAACGGGAGCCACCAGCGAAAGAGCCGGCGGTGGCGTCCGAGGCTCGAGAACACCCGCTGCGGATCCCCTCGCGTGGCGCGTCCTGCCCCCCACGCCACTATTCGCGAGAGGGGCCCGAGCTGCCCCGGGGCCACAGGAGCGAGGCGGGACGTCTCTGCGGCGACGCCCGCCGGGCGAACCGTCATGGGATCACGGGGCACAAAGTCCATGCTCGGTTCCGGCGCTGCGCGCCGCCAGGGGCAAAGGTCATAGACGAGTTTCTGCCCTTTGGCCCTGGGCAGAGGGGGGCTCTGCGCAGATGCTGACAAAGGGAGAGGTTTTGCCATGCCCAGAGGTTGGCTGATGATGGAGCAGAGCCCGGGCGGGGAGCGTGCGCCGCACGTCGCCCGGGTGGAGAGCATCGGCCGAAAGCTGCCCGAGACGCGTCTCACGACCGATGAGCTCATGGCCTCGACCCGCCACCGGACGCACATCGACCTCGAGCGCCTGACGGGGATCCACGAGAGGCGGGTGTCGAAGGGAGAAGAGGACTCGCTCAGTCTTGCGGCAGGAGCCGCCTCGGATTGCCTGCGCCGCTCGCGCCACAGTGCAGCCGACATCGAGGTGCTCGTCAGCTGCAGCATCACCAAGTACAGAGACGGGCTCACCCAGTGGTTCGAGCCCACGACGAGCCTTGCCGTCGCCGAACGGATCGGTGCGTCGAACGCGATCACCTTCGACATCTCCAACGCGTGTGCAGGGATGCTCACCGGGGTGTTCGTCGTGGGAGACCGCATTCGCCGCGGCGAGATCTCGTGCGGGATGGTCGTGAGCGGCGAGTACATCTCCCAGCTCGGCCGCAATGCCGCCAAGCACGTCCGAAACGTCCTGAGCGCCGAGCTCGCCTCGCTCACCCTCGGGGACGCGGGGGCAGCCGTCCTGCTGGAGCGCGCGCCCGAAGGAGCAGCGGGCATCTCCGTTGCCGGCTTCACGACGGTGTCCGAACACAGCCGGCTCTGCCTTGCATACCCCGCGCGTCACGACCAGGGTGCGCGGATGTTCACGAAGTCACGAGCCATCCAACGCTTCGCAATCGCAGACACGCCGATCCTCCTCCAGGAGGCTCTCGACGCGGCCGGGCTCTCGCTCACCGACATCGACAAGGTGATCCCCCACCAGACCTCTGCCCGGGCCATCCGAAAGGGGATGAAGGACATCTGTGGGATCCTCGGAGGTGAACCCAAGAACCCCGCTGTGGTCACCGTCGACCACTACGGAAACACGGCTTCGACCTCCCACTTCGTCGCGCTCGTCGAGGAGCTGGAAGCGGGGAACCTCGAACCCGGGGCGCGGGTGGCCCTCGTCGCCCTCGCTTCTGGGATCGAGATCGGTGTGGTTCTGTTCACGGTGGACGACGAGTTGGTGAGCCTCTATGGCAACGCGGCTTGAAGCCCCGGCCGTCGCGTCGTCGCGATGGGTGCTGCGTCCCAGCGCGCGCAAACTGGCCGACAAGGCGAGCCGCATGGCCGTCGACCGTGCCGGCATCGAGGTGAGCGACATCGACCTCTTGGTCAACACCGGCCTCTACCACGACCGCAACCTCGGCGAGCCCGCCATGGCGGCGCTGATCCAGCAGGACGTGGGGATCCGCCCCGAAGATCCACAGGCGGGGGGCCACGGCGCGTTCTCCTTCGACATCGCAAACGGCAGCTGCGGGGTCCTGAGCGCCCTCCAGGTAGCCGACGGATTCCTCTCCTCGGGTGCGATCGACCACGCTCTCGTCGTCGCCGGTGACGCCGATCCCGGCCACCGCATGGCGCCGCACTTTCCGTATTCCGCGGACGCGGCGGCGGTCGTCTGCAGTCGGGACGACGGGCGGGCAGGGCGCGTAGGAGTTGCCGGCTTTCGTTGGCACTCTGCCCCCGAGGACGGCGATCTCCTGCTAGCGCGAGTCGGATTCGAGCGCCGTCGAAACCTGCTTCGCATCGAGGAGGACCCGGAGTTCGGCTCGCGAGCAGCCCGATGGGCGGCCAAGACCGCAGGCTCCCTGCTCGCCGACCACGACGTAAAGGCCGCGGATCTCGATCTCGTGGTTGCGAACCCGATCAGCGACGAGTTCCTCGAGACCCTCTCCGAGCAACTCGGCGTCGGCGAAGAACAGATGGTGAGGGTCGAAGGTGCACAGACCGTGCACACCGCGGCCCTCCTGGTCGCACTCGCAGCCGCCGATGGTCAGGGGCGGCTGAGCGAAGTCCGGCGCGTGCTCCTGGTCTCGGCTGGAGCTGGGATCGTGGTCGGCACCGCACTCCTCACGCGCTGATCGCACCTCCTTGGAGTGGCACAACCGCCCGATCAGGAGGTCGACGCGCGCGCAGCGGGCCGGGACCTTCGGCGGTCGCTCTCACCCAGGATGCGCTTTCTTGCCCGTACGGACGACGGAGTGATCTCGACGAGCTCGTCGTCGGCGATCAGCTCGATCGCGGATTCGATCGTCAGCTCGCGAGGGGGGGCGAGCTTGATCGCTTTGTCCGAGGCATGGGTGCGGATGTTCGTCTTCTGCTTCTCGCGCGTGACGTTCACGACCATGTCCTCGGGCCTGGCGCTCTCACCGATCACCATTCCCTCGTAGACCTGTGCGCCGGGGCCGATGAACAGCTCGCCTCGAAGTTGGAGGTTGTCCAGTGCGTACGACGTGGCGACACCCATGCGATCTGCGATCATCGCTCCTCCCCGTCTGTGGGGAAGCTCCCCGAACCATGGTGCCCAACCTCGGTGACGCGAGTGGAGAAGCGCCGTACCTCTCGTGGCGGTCAGAAGCTGCGAACGGAACCCGAGCAGCCCGCGCGCGGGCGCCTCGAACTGCACGATGCTGCGGCCCGGGTCACCCCCACGCACGTCGAGGACGGTGCCTTTCCTCGGAGCGAGGGCCTGGGAGACCGTGCCCACGTGCTCGTCGGGCACGTCCACCACGCCCTCTTCGACCGGCTCGTGGCGCTTGTCGTCGATGAGCCGCGTGAGGACCTCGGGCCGGCTCACCTCGAGCTCGTAACCCTCGCGCCGCATCGACTCGATCAGCACGGCGAGCTGAAGCTCCCCACGGCCCGAGATCTGGAGCACGTCCGGCGATCCCGTGTCCTCCACGCGGATCGAAACGTTGCCCAGGACCTCGAAGTCGAGCCGCTGTCTCAGGTGCCTCGAGGTGAGAAACCTGCCGGCCTTGCCCGCAAGCGGCGAAGTGTTGACTCCGAAGGTCATGCGCAGCACCGGCTCGTCCACCGTGAGCCTCGGCAGCGGGTCGGGGTCGTCCGGGTCTGCGAGAGTGTCGCCGATCTGGACCTCCGGGAAACCCGCGAGCACGAAGAGATCGCCTGCGCCCACCTCCTTCGTCTCGGTCCTCCCGAGTCCCTCTATGGCGAGCAGTTGTGCGGGTTTTCTCGCCACCTGAGTTCCTTCGGCGTGCACCAAGGTCACCGCCTTGTCGGCGCGGAGCGTTCCCCTCACGACTCTTCCGATCGCCAGGCGGCCCAGGTACTCCGAAGCGTCGAGGTTCGTGACCAGGGCCTGGAGCGGAGAGCCGGGGTCACCGATGGGCGCGGGGACCGTGTGCAGCACTGCGTCTAGGAGAACGGACAGGTCCGCATCTTGCGGCGGCATGCACACACCCTCTGCCGCGCGACCCTCGCTCGCCACGGCAGAGACCACGGGGAACTCGATGTGGAGGTCGGGAACTTCCAGGTCCAAGAAGAGCTGGTAGATCTCGTCCAGCACCTCGGACGGACGGGCGTCGGACCTGTCCACCTTGTTGAGCACCACCACCGCCGGCAGATCCGCGGCCACGGCCTTCGAGAGCACGTAGCGGGTCTGCGGCAACGGCCCCTCGGCCGCGTCGACGAGAAGAAGGACACCGTCCACCATCGCCAAAGCGCGCTCCACCTCCCCGCCGAAGTCGGCGTGACCGGGAGTGTCGACGAGGTTGATCTTCACCCCGCGCCAGTGGACGGAGGCGGCCTTGGCGAGGATCGTTATCCCGCGTTCGCGCTCTTGGTCGGTCGAGTCGAGGACTCGTTCGACGACCTCGCGTCTGCCGAATGCGCCGGTCTGGCGCAGTATGGCGTTCACCAGCGTCGTCTTGCCGTGGTCAACGTGCGCAACAAGCGCGACGTTGCGGATGTGAGCTACGTCCAAGTGTGCGTTCTCAATCGAAGTTCGGGCGCCGGTCGCGTGTGCGCTTGAGCTCGAAGAAGCCGTCGGTTCCCGCCACGATCATCACGCCGTCCCAGAGCCTGCCGGCGTCTTCTCCACGCGGCGTGGGCGTCACCACCGGGCCGAAGAACGCGCATCCGTCCACGCTGATCACCGGCGTCCCGACGTCGAGGCCGACCTGCTCCATGCCCATCGTGTGCGACTTCTTTATCTCTTCGTCCAGCTCATCGGTCAAGGCCGCCTCGAGGATCGACTCCGGGAGGCCCACTTCTGCCACCGCCTCCTTCAGCGAGTCGAAGCTCCTTCGGTTCTCGTTGTGAAAGCGCGTCCCGATAGCGGTGTAGAGAGGAAGCAAGATGTCGTCGCCTCTTTGCGCTGCAGCGGCGGCGCAGATGCGCACCGAGGCCCAGGCCTTCTCCATCCGCTCGAGGTACTCGTCGGAGAAGCCCTTCCCCTCGTGTTGCTGGAGGTTCAGGTAGGCGAGAGACATCACGTGCCAGCTCGTGGTCACCGGCCTCACCTTCTCCACTTCGAGCATCCACCTCGAGGTGATCCATGCCCAAGGGCACACAGGGTCGAACCAGAAGTCGGCGTGTTGGCGCGAATCGGTCATGATCGTTTGAACGCCTCAGGCCCTTCCGGTCTTCCCCGACGACTCGCCCGCCGTGGTGGCTCCGGCGCGCGTCTCGAGCCAGCGCCTGAATCCCGCTGCATTCGAGTGGACCCCGTTCAGGGTCTCGAGCTTCCGGCGATTCGCCGGGTCGACACCCTCGAGGGCGCCCGCGAAGTGCTTCTCCAGGGCTGCTGCGATGTCCTCACCCTCCCGCCAAGCCTGCTCGGCGACCCCCGCCCATCGGCGGAGGGTCTCCTCGGCTTCTTCGAGCACGGCGGGTGCGTCCTCCACGAGCCCGTAGTGGGCGAGCGCGAGCCCCTCGGGCTTGCGGTCGACGAAGCGGTGAATGGATGTGATCGCCTGGTCGAGGTCGAAGTCGGGGGGAGGTGTCGCCGGACGGAGCACGCCGGCGTCGGGAAGGCGAACTCCTAAGGCATCGCCCGCGAAGAGGATCCCGCTCACTGAGTCGTGAAGGGCGAGGTGGTGCTTCGCATGGCCCGGCGAGTCGACTGTGGTGAGCACTCGTCCCGGTCCGAGGCGAAGCTCCTCGCCGTCCGCGAGCACGTGAATGCGATCGGCAGGAGTCGGGTCGAGGCGGCCGTAGAGCGAGTCGAGCAAGTCGCCGTAGACGCGCGAGGCCGAGTCGACGAGGCGCGCGGGATCGACCAGATGTCTCGCTCCTCTCTCGTGCACGTAAACGGTCGCGGAGGGAAAGGCGCGAGCCACGTCGCCCACGCCCCCGGCGTGGTCCAGGTGGATGTGCGTGACGGCCACACCTGCGAGCTCCTCGGCTCCCACCCCCATGGACGAAAGGGCGTCGAGGAGCACCGGGACCGAGCTCTGGCTGCCGGTCTCGACGAGCACAGGCGCAGGGCCGTCGAGCAGGTACCCCGCCGTGACGCGCTCCCAGCCGCCTAGGAGCGTGTCGATCTCTATCACCCCCGGCGCGATCTGCTTCAACGGCGTGGCCTCACGAGCAGCTTCACTTGGAGACCTCGATGACCACTTTGATGTCGTCGGGCCGGCGCGCGAAGGCTTCCTCGAAGCGATCGAGCGGAACCGTCCGGGTGATCATCTTGCCCAACCACCCTTTGTCCGCCTTGGCCAGTGCCTCTGCCGCGGCTTGATAGTGGAGGCGGTTGGCGTTCACCGAACCGACGACGGCTTCGTTCTCGAGGACCATCGAGCGGTTCAGCATCCCTGCGTCCACCCCGAGGCTCCGGCCACCAGAGGAGAGGCCGGTCAGGCAGACCACACCGCCGGGACCCATGTGCTCCATGGCGTCGAAGACGAGGCTCCCCACTCCGGTGCACTCGAGCACTACGTCGGGCTGGTCGCAGGCGTCCTCGACCGTGCCCGTGTGGTAGGTCGCCCCGAGGCTCTTCACGAGATCCGGCTTGGCGCCGCTCGTCACCTGGTCGAGGACGTGCACCTCGAGCCCCCGCTGGACGCCGAGGAGGGCAGCGAGAAGACCGATCGGCCCCGCCCCGGTGACCAGGACGCGCTTTGGCTCCCAATGTGCCCGGTTGCCGATCCTCTCGACCTGGTCCCAACCCTTGGCGAGCACGCTCGTCGGCTCGAGGAGAACGCCCAGACGCCCGAGAGAGGGATCCACCTTCACCACGTACTCGGGCTCGATGCGGTAGCGCTCCGAGCAGTAGCCGTCTCTCTCCTTGATCCCACGTTCGGTGTACTGGCCGTTGCTGCAGAAGTCCCATTGTCCGACCGCGCAGTTCGGACAAGGCACCGGGTCGGGACGCCGCACTATCCCGACGACGAGATCTCCCGCCGAGACGTCTGCCCCGGCTGGGGCTTCGAGCACCCGACCCAGAGACTCGTGTCCGATCACCAGGCGCTCGCGCCCGGGTGGGGCCCACCCGTAGTCTCCCGCGGTGATCTCCACGTCGGTCCCGCAGACGCCGACCGCGAGTGTTTCGACGAGCACCGGACCGTCGGACTCGGGTGGGTCCTCCACGTCGTCGAGTCGCGCGGTTCCTGCCTGCTTCGGGATCACTGTGAGCGCCTTCACTTGATGGGCCTCCCGACATGAACACGGTTGCGGTTACGTGACTGGCGAAGTGGCCCTCGCCACTGCCGCTTCCACAGCCGCCTGCCGATGAGCTCCACCTGCGCTCGGTTCTCCTCCATGTTGGCCACTGCGGGGTGGCCCGAGAGGTTGAAAGCAGAGTTCACGAGCGAAACGTGCGAGAACGCCTGGGGGAAGTTCCCCACCTGGCGCTTGGCCTTGGCGTCGTACTCCTCGGCGAGAAGCCCGAGGTCGTTTCTCAGACCGAGTAGGCGGTCGAACAGATCTCGGGCGTCCTCGTGTCGACCCAACAGGTAGAGGCAGTCGGCCATCCAGAAGGAACACGCCAGGAACGCACCCTCACGACCCTCGAGCCCGTCCACGTCATGGGCCTCCTGAGCGCGATAGCGCAGCACGAACCCGTCCTCGGTCAGGTCGCGTTCGATGGCCTCGATCGTCGAGCGCACGCGGTCGTCTGTGGCGGGGAGGAAGCCAACCAAGGGGATCATCAAGAGGCTCGCGTCGAGCGCGTCGGATCCGTAGTACTGCGTGAAGGCGCCCACGTCCTCGTTGTATCCCTTGGCACAGACCTCCTCGTGTATCTGGTCGCGAAGGGCCTTCCAGTGATCGACGGGTCCTTCGTACTCGCAGTGATCCACCATCTTCAGGGCGCGGTCGACGGCCACCCACGCCATCACCTTGGAGTGGGTGAAATGGCGCCTGGGTCCCCGGACTTCCCAGATGCCTTCGTCGGGCTCCCTCCAACCTTTCTCCAAGAACTTCATCAGCTCGAGCTGAAGCCCCCACGCGTCGCCGGGGGGGTCCCCGACTTGCGACGCCTCGTATAGAGCAGACATGACCTCGCCGTAGACATCGAGCTGGTACTGGCCGGCGGCAGCGTTGCCCACGCGCACGGGTGCGGAGCTCTCGTAGCCGGGCAGCCAGGGGACCTCCCATTCGTCGAGGCGGCGTTCGCCGGCGGGTCCGTACATGATCTGGAGGTCCGCCGGGTCGCCGGCAGCCGCCCGTAGCAGCCAGTTTCGCCAGGCCATCGCCTCTTCGAAGAAGCCGCCGCGCATGAGCGCCTCGAGCGTGAGGGTCGCGTCGCGCAACCAGCAGTACCGGTAGTCCCAGTTCCTGCTCCCGCCGAGAGTCTCCGGCAACGACGTGGTCGCCGCCGCCACGATCCCCCCGGTCGGTTGGTAGGTGAGCGCCTTCAGCGTGATGAGAGAGCGGATCACCGCGTCACGCCACTCACCCTCGAGGGTGCACGCCATCGCCCACTCCCTCCACCAAGACTCGGTGTCCTCGACCGCGTATCGGGCGTTCGAAGGTCGGGGTGCCTCTTCGTGTGAGGCATACCATGCGAGATCGAAGGTCTCGGTCTCCCCCTCTCTGACGGTGAACTCGGCGACCGTCGTCATGTTCTCGCCCCTCGTCTCGACCGAGCTCCATATGCTCAGTGCGTCCGGGCCCGCCACTGCGGCCAGCAACCGACCCGCTTTTCGGACCCACGGGACGACCGACCCGTAGTCGCAGCGCAGCACGAGGTCCATGCGCATCGGCACCGATCCGCTCACGCCCTCCACGAGACGCACGACCTGAGGGTGGTACTCGCGTACCGGCATGCAGTCGACGAGCCTCACCACGCCGCTCTCGGTCTCGAACTCCGTCTCGAGGACCAAGGTGTCTTCGCGGTATCGGCGCCTGAGTGCCTTCACTTCGGTGATGTCGGGGTGAGGGGCGATGCGCCAGTAGCCGTTTGTCTCGTCGCCGAGAAGCTTGGCGAAGCACGACGGCGAGTCGAAGCGCGGCAGGCACAGCCAGTCGATGGAGCCGTCGCGCCCGACGAGTCCGGCCGTATGGGTGTCGCCGATCAGTCCATAGTCCTCGATCAGCATCGGGCCTCGATCAGCATCTGTCCCGCGATCGGCATGCCGGGGCCTCCACTCGGGCTCATCCCGGTCATTCTGCCCTTTCAGCCGGCAGTGCAAGCTCCGGTCGAAACCGGAGCCGTCGCGGACCGGGCAGTGGCTATGTCGCTCTCGACTGCAGGCATGGCGAGCGCGTAGCCGATGTTCGAATCGCTGGTGGATCGGGCGAACACGACTCCGATCACTGTCCCGTCGGGGATGCCGTTCGCGGAATCACCCGATGCCACCAGTGGGCCCCCCGAGTTTCCGGGACGGACCACCGAGTCCAGCTCGTAGATCTCGCGGGTCGTGGTTCCTGTTCCGTAGATGTTGAGACCGGTGGCCGCGAACGCCGCGGCTACCCCCGCGGGGGAGTAATTGAAAGGGCCTCCTTCGGGGTAGCCGAGCACGGCACCCGTCGACCCGACACGCACGGGTGAGGATCCCCCGATGAGGGGAAGCACGGGGTCGTCGAGACCCGACACCCGCATCACCGCGATGTCGAGCTGGGGGTCGAAGAGGACGACGGTCGTCGAATGCCGGCCCGCCGAGTCGATGACGAACGGGTGCGCGATGCCTGCGACCACGTGGGCGTTGGTCACCACGAGACCCGGTGACGCGACGAATCCCGAACCCTCCTGTATTACACCGCACCCGGAACCCGCTATCTGAACCGTCGACGGTCCCGCAGCCGAGACCGCTGCGGCCACCGCCGAGTCGCTGGGCGGCGTCACCGGCTTCGCCGTCTGCGGAGGCAGCCCGGCGAATACGACCGGGAATCCCTCGGAAGCGAGGAAGGACTCGATCCTGCTGAAGACCGCCGGCGGGTTGGGCATCACGTCGTCCATGGCGCGGACGATGCGCGAGTTCTCGAGTGCAGAGTTGAGCGAGGTGAAGCGGCTGTTGGAGAGGATGCTCGCGACCAGCCAGGTGGCGACGAGAGTGGCGAAGACAGCCACCGCCACTCCTGCTGCCGAGTCCACCGGTCCGAGGCGCAGTCTCCGAAGAGCCGAGGAAGAGTGTGCACCGAGAAGCCGTCCCACACCTCCGAGGGCCGCCGCCATCCCGAAGACGACCACGGCCGCGACGAGCGTCTTGGCCGGCGTGCTGTGCACGAGACCCGCGAGTGGAGGCGTCATGAGGGCTCCGAGGAAGAGGCCGATCCAAAAGCCACCGAAGGAGAGCACCTGCGTCGCGGCACCGAGCCGCAGCCCGTGCACGCCCGAGAGCGCCACGAGGAGCAGCAGCACGATGTCGACCCAGTTCATCGTGGTAGATCCTCCCCCACGGGCCGCTCCACGTGCGAAGAGAGGGCTAGCGTGACAACGGATCGGACGAAGCGGGGAGAAGCAGGCCAAGATGCCCGACGAGGCTGCTGCGCCCGATAACGGGCAGACCACAGAATCCGAGAATCGCGAGGCTCCCCTGCCGCCTGGATCTTCGGCGCCCGACCAAGCAGAGACCTGGTACCCGCCACCCGGTCACCTTCCGCCCGCTTACCCCCCGGCCGCGTATCCGCCGCCTTCGTATCCGCCGCCCGCGTACCCACCGCCGGGATACCAGCCCCCGGTTTACCCCCCTCAGGGCTACCCGCAGGCCGGTCACCCGCCCACCCCTTACCCGCCGTCGGGATACCAGACCCCCGGTTACCCACCTCCGGGTTACCCACCTCCGGGTTACCCACCTCCGGGTTACCCGCCACCCGGCTACGGACCCCCCGGCTACGGACCCCCCGGCTACGGCTACCGCGTCGTCGCCGGGCCGGTCGACGTCCTCGGGCGCCCCATGGCCGATTGGTGGCGACGTCTGCTCGCATATCTCCTCGACGCGGTGATACTCGGCATCCCATGGTCGATCGTGATAGCTCTCACGGGCCTCGACTCGACCACGACGACCAACAACGGCGCGACGGTCACGACGACGTTCACCTCGGGAACCTGGGTCGGGATAGGGATCGGGTTCTTGGTCGTCCTCGGATACTTCTCGTTTCTCGACGGAAGCCGCTCCGGCCAGACCCTCGGTAAGAAGGTGCTCGACATCGCCGTGCGAGACATCTCGAGCGGTGGACCGATCGGCGCCGGTCGGGCGCTCGCTCGCCGCTTCGTCTTCTTCGCGTTCTACTTCTTCTTGATAGTCCCGTTCTTCATCAACGCACTGTCACCCCTTTGGGACCGCCGGCGACAGGCCTGGCACGACCACATCGTTCGCTCGTGTGTCATAAAGGTGCACTGAGATCCGCGCCCGGGGAGATGCGAGATGACCAATTCGGCTAGAGCTCAGAGTGAGACGAACGTGGTCAAGCTTCTCGCAGACGTGCTCGGTGGGGACAGGGTGACGGCGAGGGATGCCATCGCCGACGACTACGGACACGACGAGGCATTGACCGCAACGACCCGTCTGCCCCTTGCGCTCGTGCGTCCCCACAGCACGGAAGAGGTTTCGGCGATCCTCGCTCTAGCCAACGAGCACCAGTTCCCCGTCACGGCGCGAGGCAGTGGAACGGGGCTCTCGGGGGCGGCGATCCCGTCCGCGGACGGCATCCTCGTCTCGTTCGAGGAGATGAACCGCATCCTGGAGATAGACCCCGTCAACCACGTAGCGGTAGTACAGCCGGGGGTCACGCTGCAGGAGCTCGACGAGGCCACCGCCCAGCACGAGCTCATATACCAGGTGTTCCCGGGCGAGAGCTCGGCGTCGCTCGGCGGGAACGTCGCCACCAACGCGGGCGGGATGCGCGCCGTGAAGTACGGCGTGACGAGGCACCAGGTCCTTGGACTGGAGGCCGTGTTGGCGAGCGGCGAGGTGATCCGCACCGGTGGGAAGTTCGTGAAGGTCTCGTCGGGATACGACCTGACCCAATTGATGGTCGGCTCCGAGGGGACTCTGGCCCTGGTCACCGAGGCGACATTGAAGCTCCACCCACGTTCGCCGCACGCGGCGACGGTCCTCGCCCCCTTCTCGACGCTCGAATCCGTGACGGCGGCGGTACCCAGGATCATCGGATCCGGCTCTGCGCCCCTGATACTCGAGTACGTCGACCTGCTCACAATGAACGCGATAACCGCAAACGTCGGACTCGACCTCGGGATCCCTCAACAGATCAAGGACACTGCACTCGCGTACCTGGTCGTAGTGCTCGAGAGCTCGCACGAGGACCGGCTCGACGAGGACGTGGCGAGCCTCGGTGAGCTTCTGGGTGATCTCGGGGCCATCGACGTCTACGTATTGCCCCCACATGCAGCGTCACAGTTGATCCAGGCCCGAGAAAGGGCGTTCTTCGTGGCGAAAGCTGCAGGAGCGGACGACCTCGTGGACACCGTGGTACCTCGCGCCGAGGTGCCCAGGTACATGGCGGAGGTGGGGATCATCGCGCAGGAGCACGGGGCACTGGTGAGCGGGTGCGGGCATGTCGGAGACGGGAACGTGCATATGTCGGTGTTCCAACCCGACCCCGAGCGCCGCGAGGCTCTCATGCGCGCGATCTTCGCAGCGGGTGTGAGGCTGGGAGGGGCGGTCTCGGGGGAGCACGGGATCGGGTCGGAGAAGAAGAAGTACTTCTCCGAGTTCGCAAGCCCGGCGAACATCGCTCTCATGACGCAGATCAAGAAGTCGTTCGACCCTAACGGGATCCTCAATCCCGGCATCATCTTCGACGCTGAAGACGAGCCGTCTTCAGCTCGTACGGACAGGGGGAAGGGAAGTTGAACGGAGCCCAGGCATTGATGCGCACCCTCGTCGCTTCCGGCGTCGATGTGTGCTTCACGAATCCCGGCACCTCCGAGATGCAATTCGTCGCCACGCTCGACCAGGTCCCCGACATGCGAGCGATCCTCGGGCTCTTCGAGGGAGCGGTCACGGGGGCCGCAGACGGATACGCCCGGATGAGCGGGCGGCCCGCTGCAACATTGCTGCACCTCGGTCCGGGGCTCGGTAACGGGATCGCCAACCTTCACAACGCGCGCCGCGCGCACACACCTGTGGTGAACATCGTCGGGGACCACGCCACGACCCACCTGCGCTACGACCCTCCTCTCGCATCGGACATCGAAAGCCTGGCTCGCCCCGTGTCGATCTGGTTCCGTGAGTCGAAGACTGCGGGCGACCTCGCGTCCGATGCGGCCGAGGCCGTGGCCGCCTCCTTCGGGCCTCCGGGTGGCGTGGCAACTCTGGTTGCACCTGCCGACCTCTCATGGACCGAGGTGGCCGGGCCCGCCGCGCCCGTGAAGGCGCGCAAGCGCGAGCCGGCGTCCGCTGACTGTGTCGAAGAGGTCGCGAAGGCCCTTCGGTCCGGAGAGCCGGCCGCTCTGTTCCTAGGGGGGACCGCGCTTCGGGAAAAGGGTCTCCTCGCCGCCAAGGCCGTCTGTGAGACAGTGGGCGCCTCACTTCTCTGCGAGACGCTCCCCGCGAACATCGAACGGGGTGGGGGCCTTCCGGACCCCGAAAGGCTCCCCTACTTCGCTGAGCTCGCCATCGCTCGAATGGAGGGACTTCGTCACCTGGTGCTCGTGGACGTCGCCGCTCCCGTCTCGTTCTTCGCCTATCCCGACGTCCCCGGATATCTCGTGCCAGGCGACTGCGAGGTGCACGTGCTCGCAGAACACGCCGACGACGCGCCCGCCACACTCCAAGCGCTCGCCGACGCGCTTTCGGGCGTGGACTCCCGATCAGAGAAGGCCGACAGCACCGCCGAGGCGTCGGCTTCGATATCGGCCGGCCGCCCTGATCGACCGACGGGGCCACTCACCGCGGAGACCGCCGCGGCTGCCATCGGAGCGCTCCTTCCCGAGGGCGCAGTTGTCTCCGACGAGTCCAACACGTCGAGCGTCTTTCTCCCTGCGGCGACCGTCAACGGGCCGAGACACGACTGGATGTGCCTCACGGGGGGCGCGATCGGACAGGGAATCCCCCTCGCCACCGGCGCCGCCATCGCATGCTCCGGGCGAAAGGTGCTCAGCCTCGAAGCAGACGGGAGCGCGATGTACACCATGCAGGCGCTGTGGACGCAAGCACGCGAGGGCCTCGACGTCACGACGGTGATCTTCGACAACCGCTCCTACGCCATCTTGAATTGGGAGCTGAGCCGAGTGGGCGCGGGAGCGGCGGGTCCTAGGGCGAAGGCCATGCTGGAGCTCGACCACCCTGATCTGGATTTCGTGTCGCTCGCCAAGGGCATGGGGGTGCCCGCGACCCGGGCGACCGACGCAGAGCAGTTCACTACCCAGCTCGAGCGCGCCCTCTCCGAGCCCGGACCGGCTCTGATCGACGCCGTCCTACAGCGCTAGGCCATTCGGGCCGCCGAAGCTGATCGCGGCGCTCGGGCCGCGAACGCCAAGTCTCAGAGGGCTGCGAGCACCGACTCCACGGAGCTCACGTTGAGGCCCGGTCCGGGCTCGACGAACAGCGAGGTCACTACCCCGTCGTCAATGATCGCTGCGTAGCGCTGCGAGCGCGTCCCGAGCCCGAAGCCGCTCCCGTCCATCTCGAGTCCCATCTGCTTCGTGAATTCACCGTTTCCGTCGGCGAGCATGAGGACCGATTCGCCGACTCCACGGTCTTTCCCCCAGGCTCCCATCACGAAGGCGTCGTTCACCGACACGCAAGCGATCCGGTCGACTCCCTTTGCATGCAGATCGTCGGCGCGCACCACGTACCCCGGCAGGTGGTGGTCCGAGCACGTCGGGGTGAACGCGCCTGGTACACCGAATAGCACGACCTTGCCCTTACCGAGCACCTCGCCGGAACGGACGGGCCGAATGCCGTCCTTCGTCATCGTGTGCATCTCGACGTCGGGGAGCTTGTCGCCGACAGCGATGGTCATCGCACCTCCAAATTGGTCGGGTCATGTATGCATCAAACGTCCAGCAGAGCTTCTCTCACCTCGCCTCAAAGGGCCAAACCGCGCCTGCATCGAACGCAGACGTTCGGCGTCCACACGTTCTCCCGCAAAGCAGCCCAGCGGATCAGGGCGCGCCCGGGCGCCCATTCCGAACGTTGGTGACGCCCGACCACCAAGAGGTGAACCGAACGAGCATCGGCCTCCTCGAGCGCTGCGGCGGCCGAGTGGAGGTGGGCGCCAGTCGTATATGTGTCGTCGACGAGAAGTACTCGCCTGCCCTCTACGAGCTCGCGCCGACATACGTAGGCGCATCTGTCTGCCACGTTTCGATCGAGCCTCCCCGGTCCCACGAACAGCGCATCCGCGAGCCCTCGACCTTCGAGGCCTGCCATGCGCAAGGTGCTCCCAAGCGGATGCGACGCCGCGCCGAGACCGAGCGACGGCACGACGACTGCTGTGTCGTAGCCGTCGGGCGCGACGCATGTGCGGTGGGCCTCGAGGAACGAGCCGATCAGCTCGGCCAGGCGGTTCCTCTGCCGGAACGCCAGATGATTCGGCCGCCCCTTGTACTGCTTCAGAGCGGCGTACAGGCCGGTCGCCCTCGTGGTGAGCGAGATCGGGGTGACGGGGTGCAGCGGCCGGTCGACCCCACGCTCCACTTTCGTACAGCTGGTGCACAGGTCGCGGGCTTCGTCCGAAGGCCCACAACAGACGCGGCAGATGCCCGGGCCCGGTGGCTTCACGGCCAGGCACGCCCGGGAGAGCGCCCCGACGGGGTCGACCGAGGAGTCGACCCACGGCCGAAGGCGCGGGCGCTCGAAGGTCGCCTCGGCGAGGAGGCGTACCCCGTCTCGCCCCGGAAGGTCCGTAGCCGCTTCGTGCCAGCCGAGCACCACCTCGAACTCTGACAGGCACCTGTAACGGCGAGCGCCGGTAGTGTCGAAGACCATGGGTGTGAAGGAGCTGGGCCACGTCGTTCTGTACGTGCACGACCTGGAACGCTCCGCCGCGTTCTACAGAGACGTCCTGGGCTTCCGTCAGGTGTTCGCGAGCCCGGACTCGCCGTTCAAGGCAGCCGCGTTCTCCTCGGGCCGCACTCATCACGAGCTGCTTCTGATCGAGGTGGGTGAGGACGCGCAGGAGATCCCGCCAGGCAGGCGAGTCGGGATGTACCACTTTGGCTTGAAGGTCGGCGACACCGACGACGAGCTGCGCGAGTCGCTTTCGAGACTCCGTGGAGCGGGAGCGACGGTCGTCGGCTTCGGCGACCACGGGTTCACCCACAGCGTCTACACGCTCGACCCCGACGGCAACGAGGTGGAGCTCTACATCGACGTCGCGGGTGTCGACTGGAACGACATGTCGATCATGGCCCGACCGACCCAGCCTCTCGAGCTTTGAGCCCGGGGCGGCCGGCGCGTCTGATTCCGGGGGCCCTGTAATGGAGCCTGTCGGGGAGAACTGGCAGCGCGCTGCCGCCATAGTCGCCCATCCGGACGATCTCGAGTACGGGATGGCGAGCGCGGTCGCGCGTTGGACTTCGCAGGGCAAGGAGGTCTCCTACGTGCTCGCCACGAGTGGTGAGGCGGGCATAGACGGCTTGGAGCCGGACCAGACGCGCCGCGTGCGCGAGGAGGAACAGCGAAGAAGCGCGGCAGCGGTGGGCGTCGAGCATGTGGAATTCCTCGGCCACGCCGACGGTCTGATCGAGTACGGGTTGTCACTTCGTCGCGACCTCGCGGGGGCCATCCGCAGGCTGCGCCCTCAAGTCGTCTTCGCGATGAACTTCGATCTCACCTGGGGTGAGAGCGGCAACGTCAACCACGCCGATCACCGCGCGGTTGGGCTCGCAGCCCTCGACGCTTGCCGCGATGCGGCCAACAGGTGGATCTTTCGCGAGCAGGGTGAGCAGTGGCAGGGGATCGAGAACGTCTACGTCGCCGGCTCGAGCTCTTCCACGCACTACGTCGATGTCACCGAAAGCATCGACCTCGGTGTCGCGTCACTTCGCGAGCACCGGCTCTACATCGAGGGCTTGGGCACGGAGTTCGACCCCGACGAGTTCCTCCGCCAGATCGCCGGATACGGGGGGATGGCTGCGGGATGCGAGTACGCGGTTCTGTTCCAGGCGTTCAACGCCGGCTAGGCGGTTCCGGGATTCGCCGATTGACAAGCCACCCGGTTCCTGGAGCGGCGGCGGACCTCGCGGAGGTGTCTCCAGGCGATGAGACAAGCGTCGAGTGGGTCGTCGGTCGTCCCGAGCACCTCTCCGCACGTCCTGCAGTAGACGCTTCTCTCTGAGCACCCCCTGGACCCGGGGTCTCTCAGCGGCGGGTCGAACTGCGCCCACTTGTTGATGCGGGGGTGGATCAGATCGACACGCTCGAATCGCCCTCGGTCGTCTTCTAAGACCTGAAAAACCCCCATCGCATCTCCCTGGTTCATCGCTTCTGTCCTGCCTGCTACTTCTCCTGCGGCCGGCATCACTCTCTAAAGGAAATTACGGACCGAAGCTGTCAGCTCCCTGAGCAGACGATTAGGAAAGTGTGTGAAATCGCGGGCAGACTCGAAGCGTGCAGCCCGTGGGAATCCATCACGTCTCGGTCAATGTGGAGGACGTCGAAGAGGCGGTGACCTTTTACACGGAAGTGCTCGGCTTCTCGCTTCGCTCCGATCGACCCGACTTCGGCTTCGGCGGCGCCTGGCTGGACGTGGGCTCACAGCAGCTCCATCTGATCAAGGGCGAAGTGCCGCCCGCCGCCGGCCAGCACTTCGCCGTGAGAGTCGACGACATCGAGACCGTCATCAAGGAGCTCCGCGACCGCGGGCTCGAGGTGAGCGATCCGGTGCCGGTGGGACCGAACTTCCAGGCGTTCCTCAGCGACCCGGCTGGAAACGGAATCGAACTGCACCAGGTCGGCCGACACCGGTAGGACCTGGCCACCTGGCCAACCCGGTACGTGGCGTTCGCCGCCGCGGGGCGATGTCCCTGAAACCACGGGGAGGGGCGATGCCCCTGGAGCCGATCGACGAGCCAGAATTGTGGCCTCGTTGGAACGCACCTGCGGACGCGTTCCCCCAGGCCGGGACTCCAGCAGCCGGCAACCGCACAGTCCCCTCTCAACGACTCCACAGGGATTTCGAAGAATGCTTCGATTCAATAGCCTCCGATGACACAGTCGTGGACCGTCGCGCGCCCCGAAGCAACCAAGGCCGCCAGCCCCGGTCCGTTCACTCCAGCTCCCTCCGCGCAAACTCCGAGGCGCGGCGGACGACTGAGGCGGATTCTCACGAGACGGCGGAACATCGTCGTTGCGCTGGTAGGGCTCCTTGCGGTGGGTGGTGGGCTCGGCGGCTGGTTCGGCACACGCTCTGCGTCGTCGGCGACCACCACCACCCAGATCGCCACCATCGGCTATGGGACCATCGAGCAGACCGCCTCGGCCACCGGGACGATCGAATCCGCGAGCACGGCCGACTTGGGCTTCTCCGTCTCGGGGCGGGTGACGGCAGTGAAGGTCTCGGTGGGCCAGACCGTCAGCGCCGGCCAGGCTCTCGCGACGATCGACCCGACGGCGCTCTCAGCACAAGTCGACCAAGCTCAGGCGACCCTCGACTCCGATCAGTCCAGGCTCTCCCAGGACCAGAACTCCTCCACCGCCACCTCCGCACAGATCGCAGCGGACGAGGCCGAGGTGACCGCCGCGGAGGCAGCGCTCACCTCGGCGCAGAACTCCCTCAGCGACGCCACCCTCACCTCGACCATCGCGGGAACCGTGGCGTCCATGAGCCTCACGGTGGGCCAGCAGGTCTCAGGGACCGCATCGGGCGGCACCGGAAGCTCCGGCAACGCAGGCTCGGGGGGGTCGGGCTCCTCGGGATCGGGCTTCTCCGGGTTGGGCTCCTCCGGCGGGGGCTCCGGGGGGTCGGGCTCCTCGGGCGCCTCTGGGTCCTCTGGGTCCT
>DAIQQK010000275.1:0-2512 GCA_036786835.1 Acidimicrobiales bacterium
GGCGGACCGTCATTCCCGCCACGCCCTCGACCTCGACGCTGCCGAGGTCATCTGAACTGATTCGCCGAGCGCCGGGCTCTTCCGTCCGATCTCCGAGTCTCTGTGCCTTGGCCGACTCGGACCACTTCTGGTCGGGACTTTGCGGAGATTCTCCTGAGCTTGCTCGAGCTGCATCGAGCCGCGACGTCCCCGAGAGCACCGTCTGTCAGGCCGTGCAACGGCAGGCCCGGCAGAGCGTCTAGCTTTGCCCGGGGATTGGAGGTCAGGGAACCCATGACCGTGACGAGGATATTCATGCCGAGTCAGGCGCGAACCGAGCAACGAGCACGCGTCCGCATCGTCCTTGTGGTGTCGACGGCCCTCATGCTCGCTACCGCCAGTCTTGCCGGTTGCGCCTCCTCGACCCACGCCGTGTCATCGACACCATCGAGTTCGTGCGGACCTCCCGTGAACTGGCGATCGACACTGGCAACGCCAGTGGGTGGAGTCTCATCGGACTTCGAGCTGACGTCGTTCGACGGCACGAGGATCCGGATTCACTGGTTTCCAGATCCGTCGGCCGACGGTCATGTCCGTCCCACGGTGCTGATGGGTCCCGGATGGGGCCAATCAGGTGACACCAGTACATCGCAAGCCGCGATCCAAGGCGCCTTGAGCATCGCACAGCTCTGGCGGGGTGGTTTCAACGTGCTTACGTGGGACCCGCGAGGATTCGGCAAGTCCACTGGCGCAGCCGAGATCGACAGCCCGAACTACGAAGGCAAGGACGTTTCGGCGATGATCAACTGGTTGGCTCGACAACACGGCGTCGAGCTCGACCGACCCGGGGTACCCCGCGTGGGCATGGTCGGCGAGTCCTACGGAGGTGGGATCCAGTTCGCCGCCGCCGAGCAGGACTGTCGTATCGAGGCAATCGCCCCGACCATCGCCTGGAACTCGCTGACAACGAGTTTGATCAAGAACCAGACACCCAAGGCCGGCTGGGACAACATCTTGATGAGGGTTGCCTCGACAGCCGCCCTGGATCCAGAGATCACCGCCGCGCAAACGCTCATGAACACCACAGGGAGCACCGATGCCACGGCCACCGCGTTCTTCGCCAGTCGTGGACCGGCTCAGGACCTCTCCAAGGTGAGGGTGCCGACCTTGATCTTGCAGGGAACGGTCGACGACCTCTTCACACTCGATGAGGGGATTGCGAACTACGAGGCGCTGGAGAAGCAGGGGACCACAGCCTCGATGGCTTGGTTCTGCGGTGGCCATGGAGTCTGTCTGACCAATCCGGGTACCGCCATCGAGGTAGACCAACTCTCGCTGGCCTGGATGGAGCGCTTCGTGGCCAAGGACACTGCGGTCCATGTGCTCAAGGGCTTCGCCTTCGTCGACCAGAACGGCACGTCATATGCGGCGCCGACCTATCCGCCACCGAACGGTGTCCCGCTAATGGCCACCGGTTCCGGAACCTTGACACTCAAGAGTCAAGGGGGATCGGGACCACCGACTGTTCGAGTCAATGCCCAGGCGGCCAACGTGGTCGATTCCGTGGCGTACAACGTCACGCCGGCCCCCGCCGCCAACGCGGTGAACGTCAGTGTTCCGCTTGACCAGAACGCTGTTCTCGTGGGAGCACCGATGATCTCCCTGACCTATTCCGGCACCGCGCCATCGGGCCAGAGGCCCACACGGGTGTTCTCCCAGGTAGTGGATCCGGTCACCGGGATCGTGGTCAACAACCAGATCACACCGATACCAGTCACGTTGGATGGCGAGACGCACACGCTGACTATCCCGATGGAGACGATCGGTTACACCGCCAAGGCTGGCTCGACGCTCGATCTACAACTGGTAGCGACCACGGTTGCTTACATCACGCCGCGTCTCGGAGGTTCGCTTGACTTCAATCATATCACGTTGTGGCTTCCACCCGCGAAGAACCTCACGGTCCTCCAACGAGGCTGAGCCGGACGCACTCGGCAATGGCGACGCCAGGGAGTCGAGGTGTAGACGCCCTCCACCGGCCAAGTTGACAGGTTGTGATCGGTCGATGGGCTTGCCTTCCGGTGTCGGAGCCGGGCCTTCCCGTCGGGACTTCAGTCCGACAGCGGAACGGGTTGAGACGGCTCTGCAGACGGAGAGGAATCAATGGCAATTCCTTCCGGCCCCAAACGGAGCTCCATTCCCTCTGCCGCCAACACCGGGGGGTGCCTCCCGACCCACAGGGCCTGTGCCTCGTGGCGCAGGGACTCGAGCTCGGTATCAGAGTGGGCTGGGTCGTGATGGAACATGACGAGGCGCTCTGCCTGAGCGGCGGTGGCAAAGGTCACCGCATGGTCGATACTCGAATGGCCCCAGCCCACGTGGCTGCGGTATTCCTCACCCGAGTACTGGGCGTCATGGAGCAGCACGTCCGCTCCTTCCGCCACTCGGTAGCCGGAAATCCAATCCGGCTCGAGTTGCCCCAGGTCGACACCGAGGGAGGGCTCGTGATCGGGGATATAGGCGAGCGTCCGCT
>DAIQQK010000130.1:0-1533 GCA_036786835.1 Acidimicrobiales bacterium
GTGCTCCAGTTCGAGTTCTGCGCCGTGGTGCTCATGTCGACCGCGTCACTGAGGATTATCTGTTGGAAGGGTGTAACAGGCGGCGAGGTTCCCGACTGCACGGGCGATGCCACCGTGAGGTCGAGTTCGGGGCTGCCAGCCGTCACGGTGCCCTTGAAGGACGAGCCGATCTCGCACTCGGTCCCTGCGGGCGGGTCGCCGACGTTGGCCTGACAGGGCGTGGAGGTGATGGTTCCGGGGTTCAGGCCCACGACCGTCGACGTCCCGAGGGCGGGCGCACCGGTGTCGGTCGTGCCGGTGTGGCACGACCCGGCAGACGCTATATGGGTCGTCGTAGTCGTCCCGGCGTTCGTGTTTTGGAAATAGCCCTGCTCGATGAGCCCCTGCGGGGCGCCCACATTATTGAAGGTGACCGTGGGCGCAGTGGTAGCCGCTGTACAGAAGACCTTGTGGACCGTCGCGGACGCCGGGAGCTGTGTACCCAGGGTCAAGGCGACGGTACCTACTGGCACAGCGATCGCCAAGGCGATCCCGAATGCCCCCAGACTGTTCAACTTTCGACGAATGTGCACCTAAGGCCCCCCTTGGCTCTCTCTCTTTTTTCCGAACTGGCAACCCCGAGGGGCCCACGCGCACCAATGGACGCGGACCCCCAGAGCCCTCGGTCTGCAACTTAGGGATCCGAGACCCACACAGGCATCGTCACTATTGGGTAATTCCGGGAAAGTGATTCGGTCGACGAAAGCTTGCCCTGGGTCGGCTTCGGAGTTGCTCGGACATCAGCACCCCTCGGACCGCGACGCAGGCATTGGAAGAGCCCACATGCACTCTCTCTTCGCGCGTTGGTCGCTACCTCGAGTGGGATATCCAAACGCACCCATCACGGTATGCCCAACACGCGCAAACTAGGGTGCAGCCCATGAAATGGATTGCGGGGCTCTTGTTCGTGCTCGGTGCTCTTGCGCTGGCTGCATCCATCGTCTACTTCACCGTGCAGGCCCACTCGCTGCCCTCGGTTCTGGGCGCCATCCCCCTGCACCATGCAGGGGCCCATGCCCATCGCACACAACGTGCGAAATACGCTCTCGGCGGCGGCATCCTCTTGTGGGTCGTGGCGGTGATCCTCCTGGTCGTGGACAGGCGCTCGAGTCGCAGCGTCGCCGACTGACCTCCCCTTGGATGAGGTCCTCATAACGGGAGCCACGGGCTTCATCGGTCGTCATCTCCAGCAACGGCTCGCGGGGTCGTTCCGCATCGTCGCAGCCGGCAGGCACGATCCCGGGGTAGAAGGTGTGCGATGGGTCCGCGTCGACCTTGCGGCTCCCGACCTGGTCGGACAATTGCCGAAGCGTGCGGACGCGGTGGTGCACCTGGCGGCGATCACGCCCGGCGCCCCTAGCCTGGAGAGCGGGTTCGACGTGAATGCACGAAGCACGGAGCTGCTCCGGCAGTGGGCCGAAGAGCACGGTGCCCGCACGTTCGTCCTTGCATCCACGGGATCCGTCTACGGGGGTGGCCTCACTCGCCCATATA
>DAIQQK010000130.1:1633-4222 GCA_036786835.1 Acidimicrobiales bacterium
GCGGAGCGTCAAACCCGAGGTGACCATCCCGTCGTCACGTTGCCCGTGGGAGCCTTCTCCTCGCTTATGAAATAGGACGGCCGGTGGACCACTTCGGCATATATCCGGTACAGGTACTCGCCGATGATCGCCACCAGGCCGAACTGGATCGCGAAGAAGACTGAGGGGACCAAGACCGTGGACGTCCAACCTGGCACACGCGCTCCGACTACGGCGTCAGCCACCAGATAGACGGACAAGGCGCTCGCCAGCAAGGCGGCCGTGATCGCAGCCAAACGCATGATCCTGAGCGGCAGGGTCGAGAAGCCGACGAAAGCGTCGTAGGTCGTCTTCAACATCTTGCTCAGTGTCCACCCCGGCTTCCCGGCGACGCGCTTCGGACGGTCGTAGAGGACCTGGGCCTGGTTGAAGCCCGTCCAGGCGACCAGAGCGAAGTTCACCCGATTCTGTTCCTTCATCTCGCGCACGGCATGGAGGACCCGTCGGTCGATCAGAAAGAACCCTCCGGCGGTCACGAGAGAGCCACGGGGCATCGAGCGTCGCAAAGTTGCGTGGAAGATGCGGCTGCACACCCTGCGCCAGAGGGGATCTCCGCGCGTCTTGCGTTTCGCCCAGACGATGTCGGTCCCCGATCGCCACACTTCCAGGAGCTCGAGGGCTGTCTCGGGTGGGTCCTGGAGGTCGCAACCCATGATGACCACGGCGTCGACGTCCTCGTCGGTGCTGCTGAGCCCCGCGAGCGTGGCGGTGTGAGCTCCGACGTTGCGAGAGAGCCTGATCCCCTGGAACCGCTTGTCGTCTTCGCAGAGATCCGATATCGCCTCCCAGCTTCGGTCAGCGCTCCCATCGTCGATGAACAAGACGTTGGTTTCCACATCCTTGCGGTCGAGAATGACTCTCTTGACTGCTTCGACGTACAGCGGCAGGCAATCCGTCTCGTTGTAGACGGGAGTCAAGATGGTCAGCCGAGGAACCATAGGTCTGTCCATTGTCAATCCCCCCAACCGTAGAAGTCTTTGCCGAGCAAGCTGTACAGCTCTGTGTTGGGCTCTCGGTACCTCTCCCGGAGCTCCGACAGCGTCCTTTCGAATTCACCGATTTCGTCCGCCCGTGCCTCGTTTTGCGCAGCGTTTACCGTCCCTATGGACGTCACGTCCAAGGTGCCGAGCTCCACCCCCATGAACCCGAGAACCTGTTTGGCGAGAGCCTGCGGATCGTTTGATATGTCCTCGTATCTCACGACGAGTATCCGCTCCCGCCCGAACAGGTCGAGATACGGCCGCAAGTGCTGTGCGTAGAGCCCGCGGCTGAAATACGAGTGGGGCCTAGAGAACCGGTGCTTCTCGGGATAGCTGCGCTCACGCGTCTCCTCGAGCCTTATCGCCGTCGCGAAGTCCTCGGTCTCGAGCCCGTTCATACGGGACCACAGATAATTCGACAACGCACGGTCTGCGGGGTCACGGAGGGTGAAGATCAACCGGACTTCGGGGAGGTCGGCGGCGATGCGACGAGCGACAACCGGGCTCTCGAGGTAATTGGCGCTCTTCTCGCACGCGACGACTGCCTCTGGGACGTTCGAGAACCACCTCTCCGAGTAGTAGTCGAGACCCTTTGCGTACTCGGTGTCCACCAGGAAGAACTTCGGCTCGGGCTTGAACGGGATCGGGACATAGGTCTTGGGATGACTCGCCAGCAGCGTGTGCAGCCACGAGGTCCCCGAGCGCGGTGCGCCGCAGATCAGGACGTCGGGAAGGCGGCCTGTCTCGGTCATGACCGTGCCTTCGAAACTTCTGCTGGATCCCAGTTGCGGTCGGGCTCTTCTGCAAGGGCTGCGACCCAGTCGGTCTCGTTCTGGACGTGCCAGTCGAAGAGCCGCACGAGACCCTCGGCCATGGTCGTCGAAGGCGCCCAGGCCAGGTGCTGCCGTATCCTCGAAGCGTCTCCGATCAGACGCTGCACGTCGCCGGGACGAGCCGCCGCGTAGATCACACCGAGGTCCTGGCGGTCGACTACCTGCAGCACGAGCTTTGCCAGATCCGAGACCGTGACCTCTTCCCCGGTGGCGACGTTCAGGGTCATGCCGACGACTGCGTCCGTCGCACCCGCAGACGCGATGGCCCTGGCGGTGTCTTCGACGAATGTGAAGTCGCGGGTCTGCGAGCCGTCGCCGAAGATCACAGGAGGAAGCCCGTTCATCGCCCTCACCAGGAAGCGAGGGATGACCTCGCCTGAGTCGCCCTCGTGATGCGAACGCGGGCCGAACGCGTTGAACGGGCGGAGGATCACCGTCGGAAGCCCGTACGTGAGGTGATAAGCGCGGACGTAGGCTTCCCCCGCGAGCTTGGATGCGCCGTAGACCGTGTGTGGGTTCGTCGGATGGTCTTCGCTCATCGGAGCAGTTCTCGCTGTGCCGTAGACCTCGCTCGTGCTGGTGTAGACGAGCCGCTCCACTCCGTGGCGTCTTGCTGCTTCGAGCACTCGCAGTGTCCCCGAGGCATTGACCTCGTGGTTCTCCCCGGGTGCATGGATCGAGTGCCGTACTCCCAGACAGGCGAGGTGGTAGACGACGCGCACCCCGTCCAGCGCGGC
>DAIQQK010000130.1:4322-8673 GCA_036786835.1 Acidimicrobiales bacterium
CCGAGATGTGAGTACGCCGGCTGGAGGTGGACCGGGGTCGGGTAGTGAACGAGGGTCTCAATTCCCCGTTCGGCCAATTGGTCCTTCAGTCGGTCTCGATCGGCGACGTGGATGACGAACAGGTGCCAGTTCGACTCGGCACCGGGGGTGACGGCCGGCAAGCAGATACCGGGGATCTCCGAGAGGCTCCTCAGATAGAAGTCGGCGGCCCTGGACCTGGCGGCATTCCATTCGTCGAGCCGGCGAAGCTTCACTCTCAAGGCCGCTCCCTGGAAACCTTCCATGCGGTAGTTGAAGCCGATCTCGGAATGGTTGTGACGGCCTTGTTGGGCGTGGTCGCGCAAGCTGCGCAGGCGTGCGGCGGTCGATGGACCGTCGGTCACGACCGCACCACCCTCGCCGAGTGCGCCCAAGTTCTTGCCAGGGTAGAACGAGAAGCAGGCGAGGTCTCCGAACGACCCGACGGGACGCCCGAGCAGTTGCGATCCATGGGCCTGGCAGGCGTCGTCGATCAAGGCCAAGCCGTGCGATGCCGCAATTCGGCTCAAGGTGTCCAATCGAGCGGGGTTCCCGTACAGGTCCACGCAGAGGATCGCGCGTGTTCGATCGGTGATCCGGCTTCGCACGGACTCCGGGTCGAGATTGCCGGTGGTTGGCTCCACGTCAGCGAAGACAGGTGTGGCACCGCAATAGGAAATCGCCCAGGACGTGGAGATCCAAGTGAAAGGAGTCGTGATGACCTCGTCTCCGGGGCCCATGTCCACTGCGAGCGACGCCAGGTGCAGCGCTGCGGTCCCCGAGCTCAGGGCGACGCAGTGCCGCCTCCCGACATAGGCGGCGAAGGCCTCTTCGAAGTCCCCGACCGAGGGCCCGAGGATGAATTCGTTGCCTTCGATGGCCTTCCCCAGGGCGTCCATCAGCTCGCGCTGTATCGGGCGATGGACCCCAGCGAGATCCAGGAACGGGACTCTCATGGGACCCGCTCCGGGTTCCGGTGCATCAGCCTGGCCGGGGAGCCGACCACGATGCAGTCATCGTCGACGTCGCTCGTGACGACGGAGCCCGCCCCGACGACGGCACGCGACCCTATGGTCACTCCCGGGAGGATGATCGCCCCGGACCCTATGCTCGCTCCGCGCCGGACCAGCGTCGGTTCCATGTCCCAGTCCCCGTCTCGTGCAAGCTCCCCGGAACTCGTCGTGGCGCTCGGATACCTGTCGTTCGTGAAGCACACGTGATGTCCGATGAACACCTCGTCTTCGATGGTCACTCCCTCACACAAGAACGAGTGGCTCGAGATCTTGCAGCGGTTTCCGATCCTGACGCCTTTCTGTATCTCCACGAATGCGCCCACGGCCGTGTCGTCGCCGATGGTGCAGCCGTAGAGGTTCGCGAACGCATGGACGACGGCGCGAGCGCCGAGGACGACGTCGTCATCGATCCGATTGAACGACTCAAGCATCTGGGATCTCGACGAACACGCCGCCCTTCTCGAGCGATCGATCGGCTGCTTCGAGAGCTTGGACCATTCGAAGCCCGCTCCAGCCGTCGGAGAGGGGGGTGGACCCGGTCTCGGCGCAACTCGCAAAGTGCTTTATCAAGTTGCGCAGGGGCTCTACCTTTTCGATCTTCGGGGACAGGACGTCCCCCGCTCGATACGAGACGAAGACCTGTCGCCTGCCCTCAGCGCCCTCCGCCATATCCACGCCCCGGTCGTAGAGCTTCACAGGTTCCGACGTGTCGAGGTCGTTGTAGAGAGCGCTGCGCCGGCTCCCGCCTATGAGCAGGTGCCGGATCTTCACTGGGGACAGCCAGTTCACGTGGACCGATGCGATCAAGCCGTCTCCGTAATCGAGATGCAAGTGAGCGAGAGTGGCTAGTTCCGCGCCCGGCCCTACGCGAGCGGCGGTCAGCACCGACCGCGGACCACGTCCGAGGACGTAGTCGAATATCGACAGGTCGTGCGGAGCCAGGTCCCAGATCACGTTCACGTCTTGCTGTACGAGTCCCAAGTTGATGCGGACCGAGTCGATGAACCGCAAGTCACCGAACGCCATTTCGCGATGCAGCTGGGCCAGCTTCTGGACCGCCGGGCTGTAAATGAACACATGGTCGACCATCAGGGTGAGGCCGGTCTTGGCCGCGAGGCGCACGAGTTCCTCGGCCTCGATGACCGTCGTGGCAAGAGGCTTCTCCACCAGAACGTGCTTGCCAGCCAAGAGACTCTCCTTGGCGAGCTCGAAGTGAGTACTGACGGGGGTCGCTATCGCCACCGCGTCAATGGCGGGGTCCTCGAGAACCTCGGATAGCGAGTTCGTCGCCTTTGCCCCCGGGTAGAGCCGCGCTTGTACGTCCAGTCGGGACTCGTCCATGTCGCACATGGCGGCCAGGTCGACTTCCGGTACCGTCGAGATGTTCCTCGTGAGGTTGGGACCCCAGTAGCCCAACCCGATCACAGCGATCTTCACCCCGTCACCCCCCGCCTGGACTTTGTCTTCATCAGAAACCGACGTGAGCGCCGCGCAGAGTCAACTCTCATCGGTCGCAGACGACCCGTTTCCGTCGCCACGTCGGCGAATTCGACCGGGGAGACCGAGGAGCTTTCCTGCTGTGTGGTCGGACAGTCCCAAGTGACGCCTGGCGAAGTCGTAACCGCGGAGGATCTGCTTGTCGACGTAGATCACAACCGACTTGGCGCCATCTCCCGGTCGTGCTCGGTACTCCGTGGACCGAGCCAAAGGGCGATCCTCGGCGGTGAAGTAGTAGAGCGCGAGCGACTGCCGGGCGACTCCCGGCGGGCACCGCATCGGCTCCGGGTGCCCGTGGAAAGAGTCCGCGTTGGTGGTGAAGATCACGGCCCGGTTGCCGATCGGGGCCACGCGTCGCTCGCACCGCTTCATGTCGGTGCTCCACAACTCGAGGTCGCCACCAAATTCAGGTCGCCAATCTTCGTTGAGGTAGAGAAGGAGGTTCACCCGGCGGCGCCACGAACGCCGATGCGGATGGACAGTGAAGTCTGCATGGATGTTCAAGAATCCGCCTGCTGCGGAATAGTGCAGTCCCCCACCGGCGAGGGAGTCGTCTTTCTGGAGGTCGTCGATCCCCGTGAGCTTCGTGAGGAACTGCACGAAGCGCGGTCCCTGGAGGACCTCCAGGAGGCCCTGAAGAGGGGGACTCCAGGTTTCGGGTCGCGTGTTGCTGTACTTCTTCTCGTTGGCGTGTACGAATCGGTTCCACTGCTCTGTGTCGAGCGGGGGGAATTCGGCGATGGCCTCCTTGGCGAACTGGGGATCGAGAAAGTCGTCGATCACAATGTGTGGAAACGGCTGAGCAGACCGGTACTGCGAGCCAAGAGCGTCCACTCGCCCTTCCAGAGCGTCCAGATCGAGAAGAACCGACGCATCACCGACACCTGTCTCTGCCACGCTGAGAGGCTCCGAATCCGACAGGGTCATCGCTGGCGACCCAGGTTCGACGGCTCGAGCTCGAATATGAGTTGGTAGGCGAACAGGTTCGGGGCTATCGCCATGCCCGTGCGGTCCAGTCCGCTGAGAGCCCTCGTGATCCATGTCGGAATGGACCCACCTCGCTCGGTTACTTCGACGGGCAGACCCGACATCGTGCTACGTCGCACGCGCATCCCGGCGCGCTTGGCCATGCGCTCAAAGCTTCGCCGAGTGAAGAAACGGATGTGGCCGGCGTCGAATATCCCTCTGCGCTCGTAGTCGAATCGCCCGGAGAGCACTCGCACGCGGGGGTACCAGTGGGCGAAGTTCGGCACACTCACCATCACCAGCCCACGTGGCGCGAGCACCACTTGCACCTCTTTGAGGAGCTTCTCCGGGTTGTAGACGTGTTCGAGCACATCGGCACCGAGCACGACGTCGAAGTCGGTTCCCACTTCCCCGGGGAGTCCCTCGTTGAGGTCGGCTTCCACGAAGGCGTCGACCCTCTCACCTACTCCGTCGAGCTTCACCGAGTCGACACCCACGACGAAATGACCGGACAAGCGCAACAGTTCTCCCAGACGCCCGTCGGAGCACCCGAGATCGAGGACACGCCTTGGCGGTCCGTCACTCAACCATTCGACGAGCCGGCGATGCGAGGAATGAGCATCCAGCTTGAGCTCGTAACCCTTGTCGGCGAAGGCGAGCTCTCCGGACCCGAACCCGATCTTGTGCATGCGGTACCGGAGTGCGTCAGACACCACATCCTTTGCGTACCGGATCCCGTTCACGTAGCAGATCTCGTTGCCGTAGTAGGTGGGAATGGGCACCTCGATGATGGACTTCCCAGCCTCGTGCAGCTGGATGATGATCTCGGTGTCGAAGTCGAACCCGTCCGAATTCTG
>DAIQQK010000020.1:0-35087 GCA_036786835.1 Acidimicrobiales bacterium
TCTCGTCGATGACCCAGTGGTGCGACACCCCGAGTCCCAGCCTCAGCCGTCCCTGGCAGATCGCCTGTGTGGACAATGCCTGCTGCGCGAGGGCCACCGGATGGCGTGGTTGCACCGGCACCACCGCTGTTCCGACCTCCACCTTCGAAGTGACCTCGCCGACGATCGCCGCCATCGTCAACGCGTCGAAGTCGTCCGGGATCTGCGGGACCCAGATCGAAGCGAGGCCCGCGGCCTCGACCCATCGGGCATCAGCGCGCAGACGCTCGACTTTCGTCGCATAACGGCCTCTCTCGGGCCCGACCATGGCGCCTATTCGCATCGGCATCGCCCGACCACCGCCGCGCAGTGACTGAGAAGCACGTTCTTGATCCGGGTAACCATAGTTCGCGAATCTTGCGAAGGTCATGTGCAGGCTATTTTCACCGAGCAGACGCAGGCCGTCGAGCAGCAGCGCAGCCCTAAGGAGGACACGAATGCAGATCCAGCCCAAGCAGCCGTCTGTGAAGGGCCCCGCGCAATACTTCTCCGGAGACGTCTGGATCGACTCCATCGCCAATGGGCAAGAGCCTTCTCGCATCCGCGTCAACGCCGTGAGGTTCACGCCCGGGGCTCGTACTGCGTGGCATTCCCACTCCGTGGGACAGACCCTCTTCGTCACCGACGGCAAAGGGCTGGTGCAATCGCGCGGTGGGGAGATCGCCGAGATCCGCCAGGGAGACATCGTCCACACCCCGCCAGATGAGTGGCACTGGCACGGCGCCACGCCCGAGCACTTCATGACCCACCTCTCGGTGACCGAAGGAGTAGGCGGGGATCAGAAACCTGAATCGGAGTGGGGCGAGAAGGTCACCGACGCCGAGTACCTCGGCGGCAAGCCCTGAGGCCAGCTCGGGTCTTGTCGGTGACTAGCCGATCGGCTAGCCTCAATTTCGATCTGCCCTGAGCCTCTGGGAGGAGCCGCGCATTGTCCGGCCTCGTCGCCCAGACGGCGAGCAACGGGAAGGGATGCGATGACCGTCACGACCGACCTGTACTACGACCCATACGACCGCGGGATCGACGAGGACCCGTATCCCGTCTATCGCCGGCTTCGCGAGGACGCGCCCCTCTATTACAACGACCAGCACGACTTCTTCGCTGTCAGCAGGTTCGACGACGTTCAGCGAGGGCTCATCGATCGCGTGACCTACAGCTCGGCACGTGGCTCAGTGCTGGAGTTCATCAAGGCGAACATCGAAATGCCGCCGGGAGTCGTCATCTTCGAGGACCCGCCGCAGCACGACGTCCACCGCTCCTTGCTCTCGCGGGTTTTCACACCGAAGAAAGTGGCCGCGTTGGAGCCCAAGTTGCGAGAGTTCTGCAAGCGGGCTCTCGACCCTCTGATCGGCTCTCCACGCCTCGACTTCGTAGCGGACCTAGGCGCACAGTTGCCGATGCGCACGATCGGGATGCTCCTCGGTGTGCCCGAGTCCGACCAGGAAGAAGCCCGAAACCGCGCCGACGCCTCGTTGCGCACCGACCCCGGCAAACCGATGGAGGTTTCGGCGGACAACATCGGGCAGGCTGATTTCTTCTCCGATTACATCGATTGGCGGGCTGAGCATCCCTCGGACGACTTGATGACAGAGCTCTTGTTCGCAGAGTTCCCCGACGAGACCGGGACCATTCGCAGGTTGACGCGAGACGAGGTGCTCATCTACGTGAGCGTGCTATCGGGGGCCGGGAACGAGACGACCAACCGACTGATCGGGTGGATGGGAAAGGTTCTGGCGGAGCATCCCGAGCAGAGGCGCGAGCTCGTCGACGACCGTTCCCTCATCCCGGGCGCCATCGAGGAGCTCCTGAGGTTCGAACCGCCCACGCCGCACGTCGCGCGTTATGTGACAACTGACGTCGAGCTCCATGGCAAGACCGTGCCGGCGGGAAGCGCCATGCTCTGCCTCAGCGGTTCGGCGAATCGTGACGACCGCCGATACACCGATCCCGATCGGTTCGACATCCACCGCAAGATCGGCCAGCATCACCTCACGTTCGGCTCCGGGATCCACTACTGCCTCGGCGCAGCGCTCGCGCGCCTCGAGGGCCGAATCGCCCTCGACGAGGTGCTCGAACGCTTTCCCACGTGGGAGCTCGATCTCGAAAACGCCCGACGCGCACCGACGTCGACTGTGCGCGGCTGGGATGCGCTCCCGGTGTTCATCTGAGCGGGGAGGGACCTTCATGGGATCGTCGACCTACAGGGTCATTCAGTGGGCCACGGGCAACACGGGCCAGCGGGCCCTACGGGAAGTGATCAGACATCCCTCCCTCGAGCTCGCCGGGGTCCTGGTCTACGGCCCGGACAAGAACGAGGTCGATGCGGGCGAGCTCTGCGGTGAAGGCTCGACAGGCGTCCTTGCCACAACCGATCGTGACTCGGTGCTCGAACTGCAAGCAGATTGCTGCATCTACATGCCCCGGGCCACGGGCAAGGGTCAGACGCGCGCCGGCCTCAAGGAGGACGAGCTCGTCGACGACGTCGTGGCTCTTCTCAGGTCCGGTACGAACGTCGTGACCACTTGCACCGACCTCTTCGCCAGAGGAGCGCGACTGAGCGACGAGAACCGTGCCCGCGTAATCGACGCCTGCGACAAGGGCAACGCTTCGGTCTGGGCGAGCGGGAGCGATCCCGGGTTCATCACCGAGACCCTCCCAATGGCGTTGCTCTCGGTACAGCGCCGCGTCGACCTGATCGAGATCGAAGAGTTCGGCGATCTCTCGCACCGCCCGTCGGCGCACATGGTGATGGAGCAGATGCGGTTCGGGAAACCGCTTTCGGAGTTCGACCCCGATCGGCGGAAGAACCACCTTTTCGGGGAGTATCAGCCCCCGCTTACAGTCCTCGCCGATCTCGCCGGTCTCGAGATCGACGAGTGGACCGCCGAGGGAGGAGTGGCTGCGGCCAAGAAGGACACGGCCATCGTCGCAGGCGAGATCAAAGCCGGCACTGCTGCTGCGCAACGGATCATCATCCACGGACGCAGCAGCGGGGTCGACCGGATTCGCTTCACCCAGTACGGCTTCGTCGCCATGGACGTGGAACCCGACTGGGACCTCCAGCCGACCGGATGGCGGATCCGCATCCATGGCGACGCTCCGTTCGACCTGAGCATGCCGTTTCCGGTACCGCTCGACGACCTCGCCTCGTTCGTGCCCGCGTTCAACGCCAACGGGCTGGTGAACGCCGTGCCCTACGTCTGCGCCGCCCGTCGAGGGTTCCTCACGACCGAAGACCTGCCACACATCCTTCCCCGCGGCCCCCACAGCCCTCGCGCCGACAGCAATTCGTGACGAGCCCACTCACCCGGAAGGTCCTCGAATTCGAGCAGACCATGAAACGGCTCATTTCGGAGGCGTGAGCCCCACGCGATTGGACACCGCTTGCCGACTTCGTGGCGGTGGACGAATTCGAGAGAGTTGGAACGTTCCTCGAAACGCAGAACTGGCAGCAGTACACCGAGATGCTCACCCAGTGGGCGTCGGTGACGTCGACATTCGAGACCACCGTGCGCCGAATATCCGAGTTGAATGGGCTTGTCTACTTCGAAATCGAAGAGCGGCACTTCCGAGGCGACCAAGTGAACGTGGTCAACTCACTGACGGTCTTCGAGTTCAACGAGGCCGGCAAGATCCGCCACCTGGACGTCTACCTCCAGCAACCACGCTGATCCTGATCGCCGCGTCCGCGATGCGCCTGCCAAGCGACGGTGTCCTGTCAGGACGCCGCGGTGGCCCCGTTGCGGGCGTCAGTCCATTCGAAGTCGCCGGCGTCGACGCGGACCTTCACGAGGAGCCTGATGAGCGATTCCATCTCGGTCTGCGACATGCCGACGGCCTCGTAGACCTTGCTGTTGAGCTCGTCGGTGGCTGCCGCGACCGTGCGCCGGCCACGGGCGGTGATCTCCGCCAGCGTCGTCCGGGCGTCACGTGGGTGTGGCAGCCGTCTGACGAGCTTGTCGGCCTCGAGCCGGTCGATGGCATTCGTGACGGTGGCGGGCGTCACCTGCAGTCGTTCGGCAATCTGCGAAAGCGACAGCGAACCGCACTCCGAGCTCCACGCCAGCCACGCGAGCACCTCGTAGCGGGCGAAGGTGAGCCCGAAGGGCCGCAGGACTTCGTTCGCCTTGGCCAGGAAGAGCTGGTGGGCTCGCATGATCGAGGTGACCGCGGCCATCCCTGTCGCGGCCTCGCCCCAGCCTTTGGAGCTCCACACCTCACGGGCGGCCAGCACCGGGTCGAAGGAAAGGCTCCGGGGGTTCGGCATGGGGAGATCGTACATTCAGCCGCCGCCGTACCTCCTGCCTGGTCGCCAGTTCAGCGCGTCGGCAGATCGCCGTCCGGCCAGCGCCGACGGTCGTATCTCGGGTCGCTTCGGTCGCGCCGGCTCGGCCAGTACGCGGCGAGGTCGTCCGGCACGGCGTCTGGCACCACGCGCCGGTAGACGATCTTCCACGCCCCGTCGATCCTGCTGAAGTAGTCGACATAGCGCCCGTACCCGGACACCGGCGTCGCGCCGTTAGTTCCGTGGAAGATGAAGAACGTCTCCCCCCAGGCTTCATCGCCCTGGATCTCGAACACGGACTGTCCGAGCTGATGGTGCATGGCGGTCATCGAGCCCGGACCGCTGATGAAAGCGGCGAACTCGCTGCCGCTGCCCTTGAAGGCTCCGTGGTCGTCGAACGACCGTTCCGCGTAGCACGCGCCGACACGCTCGGCGTCTCCCCGGTCCATGGCCGACGAGAGGATCGCGAGCAGTTCGGCCAGCTCGAACTTGTCCCGCCACGTCTGTCCTCCGGCGCTCTCAGTCTGCTCCACCGGCTTCCCACCTTCCTTCCCTTCCCTACCTTCCCCCGGGCCCCATGAGGAGGATGTTGACAACATTAAGACGTCGAAGTAATACGATGGCGAAACCGTGGAGGGAGATGCTGGCATGGTGCGTCCATCCGGAACGCTGCAGGTTTACCCGCCAGAGGGTTTCGGCCCGCCCAAGGATCGACGTGGGCATGCCGGCTCGGTGAGCCTGGGCCTGCCGCCGGGGACGCAGGTGTTCTCTGCGGACGACCACATCTCTCTCTCCGAGGACATCTTCTTCGACCGCGCCCCTGCTGCGCTCAAGGACCGCGTACCGCGGGTCATCTACCGAGACGACGCCTGGAACCTCGCCGCCGGTGAACGGCAGTTCCTGCCCAAGGAGTTCACCGGAGTCCTGACGCAGTACGACCCGCTGCCCGGATCGAGCACCGGCGCGCTAGAAGCCCGGATGGGCCAGCTCGAGGCGGACGGCGTGATGAGGGAGCTCGCCTTTCCCAACGCGCTCATGGCGCTGCTCTACTACCCCGACACCGAGGTCCGGGAGCTGTGCTTCCGGGTCTACAACGAGTACCTTGCCGACCTCCAGGAGCAGGCGCGCGGCCGGTTCTACGGAGTGGGTCTCATCAACTGGTGGGACGCCGACGGCGCGCGTCGAACGTTGGCCGAGCTCAAGTCCTTCGGAGTGCGCACTTTCGTGCTGCCTCTGAAGCCGGGCAACGGGCCGGACGGCAAGCCGCTCGACTACAACGGTCCGTCGATGTCCGGGCTGTGGGAGGCCATCGAGGAGTCGGGCCTGCCCATCGCCCACCACATCGGTGAGGCGCCCCTGTCCGCGCCATGCGCGACAAACGTGTACGCAGTCGGCATGATCCACAACGTCGCGTCGTTCCGCGAGATGTTCGGGCGCTACGTGCTCACCGGGTTGCTGGACCGCCATCCCACGCTGCGCATCGGCTGGTTCGAAGGCGGGATCAACTGGGTTCCGGCTGCGATCCAAGACGCCGAGCACATGTACGCGTCGTTCCGTCACATGCTCGATACCGAGCTGCAGAACGACGTCCGCTACTACTGGGACACGCACATGTACTCGTCGTTCATGTACGACCCGCTCGGCCTGGACCTCGTCGACCGGATCGGCATCGACCGTGTCATGTGGTCGTCGGACTTCCCGCACAACGAGAGCACCTTCGGCTACTCGGAGAAGTCTCTGGCGGCCGTCGTCGGCGCGGTGGGTCCCGAGGAGGCGGCCCAGGTGGTGTCCGGCAACGTCGTCGAGTTCCTCGGTCTGCCGTCTTGACCACCGCGCTCACCGTCCCCACCGAGCCCGATCTGGGCCGGATGCAGCGCGACCGGATGGCCCGGCTACACGAGAAGATGGGAGAGCAGGGCGTCGACCTGCTGGTCCTGCTCGGGAACAGCAACGTCTCGTACGCGACTGGTGCCAGCTGGCCACTCGCCGACCCCGGCCGGGCCAACTTTGAGCGTCCGGTGGCCGTGGTCAGCGCCGAGGACGAGTGTCCGCACCTGTTCACCTCGGACCCCGAACTGGCGCATTTCGACCTTGGTCTTCCCGACGACCACGCGCATGGCCCGGTGTATCTCGAGTTCGACGAAGGCGCCACTGCGTTCGGCCGGATTCTCTCCGATCTCGTCCACCCGATCGGCAAGGTGGCCGTCGACGAGCTCCCGGGCTCGATGCGCCGGATGTTCGACGAGCTCGTCCCCGGCACGGTGCCGGCCAGTGCAGATGACGTCGTCGGCGGGGCCAAGCTCCTCAAGACTCCCGACGAGCTCGGCTTCCTTCGCACCGCCTTGCACATCACCGAGCAGGCCATCGCCCCCGTGCAGACGGCACTTGCCCCCGGCGAGAGGCAGACGGATCTGACGGCGCGCTTTCTCCGCGCGGCATTCGAGCTCGGGGCCGATGCGAACATCCTCGACCCCATCTGGCAGGTCATGCCGCGGCGGCTCGCGGACGGGCCATGGACGACGCACGGCGACATTGCCTGCCCGCTCACCACCACGGAGCGCGAGCTGCAGCGGGGCGACGTGCTGTGGGTCGACACAGGCATCAGCTACGCGGGGTTCGCGTCGGACTTCGGGCGCACCTGGATCGTCGGCGCAGAACCCACTGCGCGCCAGCAGGACCAATTCCGGCGCTGGCGCGACATCATCGAGGCCGTGCTGGCCGTGACGCGCGCAGGAGCGACCGGCTCGGAGCTCACCCGCGCCGCGCTCGACGTGGCCGGAGAAGGACGGCGTCCCTGGATGGCACACTTCTACCTGGGCCACGGGCTCGGCATCGAGAGCGCCGAGTCGCCGTTCATCGGCACGGATCTGGGCGACGCATACGACGAGCGGCAGGTGCTCGCGGCGGGCACTGTTCTCGTGCTGGAGCCGCTCGTCTGGGACGACGGGGCCAGCGGGTATCGGGCCGAGGAGGTCGTCGCCGTCACCGATGACGGGTACATCGCGCTCACCGACTATCCCTACCGTCCTTATGGCGACTGAGGTACTCGCCGACGAGCAGGCGCTACGCATGGCGAGGCGCGGAAGGGCGCTCGCCGCCATGGAGGCGCACGGCATCGACGCGCTGCTGCTCGGAAGGGAGGCGAACGCCCGCTACGTGGCCGGCGCTCCGAGGTTGTGGACGGCCGGCACCCGCCCCTATGGGCCGGGCTGTGTGGTCGTCCGGTCGACAGGCGCCATCCATCTGGTGAGCACCTGGGACGAGGGCATCCCCGAAGACATCCCCCACGAGCACCTGTTCGGGATCACATGGAATCCGGGCAACCTGTTGGAATGGCTGAAGGGAATCGACGGACTGGCAGGGGCGCGGCGCATCGGCACCGACTCGCTCACACCCCGATTCGCCCGGCTGTTGCCGAAGATCTTCCCGACGGCCGAGCTCGTCGATGCCGAGCCCGCCCTCGAGGCGGCCCGGCGCGTGAAGGCACCCGAGGAGATCACCGCGATTCGCACGGCAGTATCGGTGGCCGAGGCCTCCCTGGCTGCAGCTGTTGCGGAGCTGCACGCCGGCGTGACCGAGCGGCAACTCGCCGGCGCGTTCATGGAGACGATGGCCCGTCACGGGGTCACAACCCCGGCTACTCAGCGGGTGGCATGGTTCTCCTCCGCACCTCCGCACGGCCATCGGGTGACTCCACCGGCCTGCTCCGACGAACTCGTCGTGTTCGACGCAGGTGTGGTCGCCGGCGGCTACGTCGGGGAGCTGGCGCGCACCTGGCCCGTCGACCCCTCGGTCGACGCCGCAACCAAAGGGCTGTACCAACGCGCGGACGACCTTTGGAGCCGCCTGCTCGACGCCTGCCGCCCAGGTGCGCGATGCATAGACGTGCTGACCGCCTACGAGGCCGGCGACGACGCGCTGCCGATGGTCCCGATCGCGACGGGCCTGGGGCTCGGGTTCGACGTGCCGGTGGTCACCGGACAGCTCCGCAGCACGGCCGAAAAAGAAGTACTGGAACCGGGCATGGTGATCGCGCTCACTGCCCATGTCGCAGGGGACCACCGAGCAGTGGTGCGCAAGGACGCCGTGCTCGTCACCTCGACGGGCCCGGAAGTTCTGAGCGTCGCACCACACTGGCCCGCCTAGTCAGGAAGATAGAACCATGACCGACCGCACGCAGCCCGATCCCGAGGAAGCCCTCCTCTACGAGAAGGACCCGGGGACCAAGATCGCCACTATCACCTTCAACAGGCCGGAGCACCTGAACGCGCCCACGATCGCCATGCGGTTGCGTTACGCGCATCTGCTCGATCTGGCCAACGTCGACGACGACGTCAAGGTCCTCGTGGTGAGAGGGACGGGCGACGACTTCGGGACCGGGGCCGACCTGCCCGAGCTTGCCGCCCTCATGGCCGAGTCGCCCGAGGCAGCGCTGCGCGAGGAGCTGCAGCTCGACGGGGCCGACGTTAAGTACCCGCCGCAGCGGACCTACCGGGGCTCGGGCGCCACCCTCGGGTACTGGTACGCCGACTCCCGTTCGGGGTGCCGCACCCTCCAGGACTTCAAGAAGATCAGCATCGTCGAGGCGAAGGGCTACTGCTACGGCTGGCACTTCTACCAGGCCGCCGACGCCGACCTGGTCATCGCTTCGGAGGACGCTCTGTTCGGCCATCCCGCCTTCCGTTACGTGGGCTGGGGCCCTCGTATGTGGGCGTGGGCCATGACGATGGGAATCCGCAAGTTCCAGGAGATGGTCTTCACCGGCCGGCCCTTCACGGCCATGGAGATGTTCGACTGCAGCTTCGTGAACAGCGTCGTCCCGAGGGACGAGCTCGAGGACGAAGTGGCCAAGTACGCGAAGGCGTGCTCGCTGTCGCGTCCCATCGACGCCGTGGTCATGCAGAAGACCTTCTTCCAGGTGATGAAACAGTTCCAGGGCGAGTACATGGGAAGCATCATGAGCGCCATGCTCGAGACGATGGGCGGAGCCGTGAAGTCCGACGGACAGGACCTCATGTTGGGTCGCGATGTGTACGACTCGGGCCTCGGCAATGCGGTCAAGGGCAACGACGACCAGTTCCCGCCTGAGTTCCGCCTCAGCAAGTCTGGCCGGGCCGAGCCCGAATAGGCGCCGTCGATGCCCGATTCGCAGCCGGCGGCCGAGTCGCAGCCGCCGCTCGAAGGCTGGATGATCGTAGATCTGTCGAGCGGCATCGCCGGCGGTTACTGCACGAGGATGCTTGCCGACGGCGGCGCCGAGGTCGTGAAGGCGGAGGCATCCGAAGGGGACGCGCTGCGCTCGTGGTCGGCATCGGGAGCCGAGATCCCCGACGGCGAGGACGGTGCGCTCTTCCGGTTCCTCACAGCTTCGAAGCGCAGCATCGTCGTCGACCCCTCCGACGTGAGCGCGATCGGTTCGCTACACGAGCTGCTCGAGACGGCCGACGCGGCGGTCTGGTCGCCAGGATCGCGCCTCGCCGAGAGCGCCGACCTTCGTCCTGATGCGCTACTCCGAGAACACCCGCACCTTACGGTCACGTCCATCACGCCCTTCGGCTTCGAGGGGCCGTGGAGCGAAAGACCGGCGACCGAATTCACGCTGCAGGCGTGGTCCGGCGCCGTCATCGGCTTGGGACGCGGCGATCCAGCGCGCGCCCCCGCCTTCGTCGGTGGCCAGGTCGGCGAGTGGCTGGCGGGCGCCTACGCAGCGGTGGGCACGATGGTGTCGCGTTTGCGCAGCGACACGACCGCCACCGGCGAGATCGTGGACGTGTCGATGCTGGAAGCGCTAGCCCTGTGCCTCACCTACTACCCCGTCACCTACGTGGACGCGCTCGGACGGCCGTTCCGCAAGGGTAGGTCCGTCATCACACCTGGCGTAGGGGTGGCCAAGGACGGAATGATCGGCGTGGGTGTGGGCACCGGACAGCAGTGGCTCGACTTCTGCGTGCTCGTCGGCCACCCCGAGTGGATGGAGGATCGGCGGCTGTTTCGCGATCGGGCGCATCTGGCACCGGTCATCGACGGGTGGTTCGCCGACCACACCGTGGAAGAGATCCGCGAGCTGGCGACCGCCTTCCGTCTGCCCTATGCGCCCATCGCCAACGGCGAGAACCTCCCCCACTTGGACCACTTCGAGGCGAGGGGGACGTTCGTGCGCAGTCCCGAAGGTGGCTTTCTCCAGCCGCGGCCGCCGTACCGGATGCAACCGGCCGGCCTCCGAGACGCCGGGCCCTCCCCCGTTCTCGGCGCCGACAACGGAAGACTCTCGGCGGGGACGAAGCGATCCCTCGCTCCGCCCGGCCGCGGGGCCGCGAACGAGCTGCCCTTCAGCGACTTGCGCATCCTCGACATGACCGCCTTCTGGGCCGGCCCGTCGTGCACCCACCTCCTCGCCATGCTCGGCGCCGAGGTGATCCATCTGGAGTCCACCCGTCACGTCGACGGCACCCGCATGCTCGGCGCGCCGATGACCGAAGAGCGATGGTGGGAACGGTCGCCGATCTTCGCGGCCATCAACACCAACAAGAAGGGCATCACCGTCGACTTCCAGTCCGAGCGGGGCATGGACCTGCTGCGCCGGCTGATCGCCACTGCCGACGTCCTGGTCGAGAACTACACACCACGCGTGCTCGAACAGGCCGGCCTCACCTTCGAGTCGCTGCTGGCCATCCGGGACGATCTCATCGTGGTCCGGATGCCCGGCTTCGGCCTCGACGGACCTTGGCGCGACAATGCCGCATTCGCGTACACGATCGAGGACGCCTCGGGTCTGACGTGGCTGACGGGCCACCCCGACCAGAAGCCTCTCGAGCCGTACTGTGTCGGCGATCCGAACGCCGGCATCCACGCTGTTGCCGGCCTGCTCCTGGCGCTGACGCACCGGCGCCGGACCGGTCAAGGGGTAGCGGTCGAGGCCGCCATGGTGGACGCCGCCATCAACATCAGCGCCGAGCAGGTCATCGAGTATTCCGCCTATGGCGCGCTGCTCGAGCGAGCCGGGAACCGCGGGCCCACGGCCGCTCCTCAGAACTTGTACCGGACGGCCGACGCCGGAGAGCGAGGCGACGGCGACAGCTGGGTGGCAATCGCGGTGGCGAGCGACGAGCAATGGGCGGCCCTCGTGGACGCTCTGGACCGCCCGGCGTGGGCGATCGACGGTTGCCTGGCAACCGCGAAGGAGCGGTTCGTCCGCCACGACCTCATCGACGAACACCTGACCAAATGGTGCGAACGGCGGGGGGCCGACGAGATCGTCGAATTGCTCTGGCCTGCCGGCGTCCCGGTGGCGAAGGTGATGCAGCCCCACCACCAAGGGGAGGTAGGACAGTTGCAGGCCCGGGGCTACTTCGAACCGGTCGAGCACCCGGTGATCGGATCGGCTCGCTACAGCACGTTGCCAATGCGCTTCTCGCTCGGCCCCCACCGTCTTCACCGGCGCCACGCCCCCCTGCTCGGCGAGCACAACGCCGAGATCCTCTCCGGTCTCGGCCTGACCGAAGCCGAGATCGCCGCCCTCGAAGCCGACGGGGTCATCGGCCGTGTGCCGGCAGGAACAACGTGACGACGAAAGGAGGACGTCGTGGGTGAAGAGCTCGCCGGAAAGGTCGCCGTCGTCACGGGCGGAGCGGGGGGCATCGGTCGGGCGACGGTGGAGCGCTTCACCGAGGAGGGCGCCCGAGTGGTCATCGCCGACGTGGACGCGGATGCAGGCGCCGAACTTGCATCCGAGCTGGGCGACGTCGCTGCCTTCAAACAGACCGACGTGGCCGACGCGGATCAGGTGCAGGCCCTGGTCGACTACACGGTCGAGCGCTTCGGCGGCCTGCACGTGATGTTCAACAATGCCGGGGTGGCCGGCGCGATGGTGCGGTTCCTCCACGACGACCTTCACGACTTCGACCGGGTCATGCGGGTGAACGTGCTCGGCGTCATGCTCGGCAGTCAGCGGGCCGCACGCCACATGAAGGAGCATGGCGGCGGCTCGATCATCAACTGCGCCTCCATCGCCGGCATCAACGCCGGTACCGGTCTGGCCGGCTACCGGGCGGCGAAGGCCGCTGTGATCCACCTCAGCCGTTCCATCGCCGTGGACCTCGCCCAGTATCGAATCCGTGTGAACGCCATTGCTCCGGGCAACATCCAGACGGGCATGACGACCTACGACATGGACACCGTGACCCGGCTCACGCAACCGCTTCCCCGCCAGGGCCGCACCGAGGACGTGGCCAATGCCGTGGTCTACCTGGCGAGCGACCGCTCTGCCCAGATCACCGGTGTCGTCCTTCCCATCGACGGCGGCACGACGGCAGGACCTCCGGCGTCGCAGGTGAAGATGATGCTGTCGGCTTCGGCCAAGGAGGACCGGCCTACGCAGGGGTGAGGTCGAGGGTCAGGCCAGACAGCCCGCGCAGGAAGTACGTCGGCAGGTACTCGTAACGTCGTGCTTCGGCAGGGCCGTGCACCTCTTCCGAGATCGCGACCTCAGACGTGCGCTCGAGGATGCGGTCGATCGTGACCCGCCCCTCGGCACGGGCCAGGTGCGCCCCGGCGCAATGGTGGATGCCATGGCCGAACGCGATGTGGTACTTGGCGTTCGCCCGGTCGACGTCGAACTCGTCGGGGTTCGGGAACTTGCGAGGGTCCCGGTTGGCTGCTCCAGGCAAGAGCAACACGGTGCTCCCGGCCGGGATCTCGACCTCGCCCACCGCGACCTTGGTGCGCGCCATTCGGAACTGGCTTCGCAGAGGGCTCTCGAAGCGGAGGGTCTCCTCGATGAAGTTGGGAATCTTGTCGCGGTCGTCGCGCAGGACTTTCTGGATGTCCGCGCGCTCACCGAGGGTCCGAAGGGCAAAGGAGAGGAGGCGCACGGTCGTCTCCTGGCCGCCCGCGAACAAGTTTGCGGCGAGCAGGGCGACGTCCTTGACCTCGGGGACCGTTCCGTCCGGGAAGGTGGCGGTCGCCATCTCCGTCATGATGTCCTGGCGTGGCGACCGGCGACGGTCCTCGATGTAGGCGGTGAACTGGTCGTAGAGGAACTCGAGCGGTTTGTGCTCGAGCTGTCCGGCCAACGTCGACAAGTGCTGTTTGAACGTCTCGTGGTCGGATTCCGGCACCCCTTCGAGGTCGGCGATGACGAGGAGCGTGAACGGCTCGGCGTAGCTCGAGATGAACTCGCAGGTGCCAGCCGGGAGAAACTGCTCCATCTGCCGGTCCGCGAGGCGCCACATGAACTCCTCGTTCTCCCGAAGACGCGCCGGCGTGAGCAGACGCATGAGAAGCCGGCGGTGCGCATTGTGGCGCGGAGGATCGAACGACGGGAGCTGGTCGCTGAACGGCAGCTCGTCGCGGTAGCGATCGATGACTGCGCTGACGTCGTCGCCTTCCAACGGGACCGAGAACTTCACGAACGGCCCGCTCACCGTGTTGCACGACGAGAAGTGGACGGCGTCGTTGTAGACGGCCATGGCCTCGTCGTACCCGGTGACCATGTACACGCCGTAGTGGGGCTCCTGCCACACCGGAGACATCGCCCGCAGGGCGTCGAAATACGGATACGGGTCGTCCTGGACGGACCGGTCTCGAAAGAAGTTCGTCGTCCTGGGATCGTTCACGACCGCCACTGCCCTCCCTGCTCGGACGCGGGAATCGCCATTGGTTTGACGCCTAAATATCGCGCAAGCCGGTTCACCCGGCAAAGGAGTTGCCCGCCCACAATATTAGTGTCATAGTTCTGGCACTAAATTTTCCCCGAGAGGCAGAGCGGCGTGGCGACGACGGCAACAGACGTCTATTGGGACCCCTACGACGTCGACATCCTGAACGACCCTTATCCCGTCTACCGGCGACTGCGCGAGGAAGCGCCCCTCTACTACAACGACCATCATGACTTCTTCGCAGTGAGCAGGCATGCAGACGTGGAAGGTGTCCTGCTCGACAACGGCACCTTCATCTCGGGCAAGGGCGGCATCATCGAGCTCATCCGCGCCGACATCGAGCTGCCGCCGGGCGTGTTCATCTTCGAGGACCCTCCCGCCCACACCATCCATCGGCGGCTCATGTCCCGGGTCTTCTCACCTCGTCGGGTCGCCGAGCTCGAGGACAAGGTGCGGGACTTCGCCGCCCAGTGCCTCGACCCCCTAGCCGGCGCCGACCGCTTCGACATCATCGCCGAGCTCGCTGCCCAGGTGCCGATGAAGACGATCAGCATGTTGCTCGGCATCCCGGAGTCCGATCAGGAGGTCATCCGGGACCACGCCGACGCCAACCTGCGCACGGAAGCGGGCAAGCCCATGGACGTCTCGGCGGAGGGGTTGCTGAGCGGCGAAGTATTCGCCAATTACATTGACTGGCGCTCCGAACACCCGTCGGACGACCTGATGACCGACCTGCTGCAGGCAGAGTTCGTCGACGAGTCCGGCACGAGTCGCAAGCTGGAACGTCAAGAGCTCCTCACCTATCTCGAGGTCGTCGCCGGCGCCGGCAACGAGACGACGAACCGCCTCATCGGTTGGACTGCCAAGGTCCTGGCCGAGCATCCGGATCAGCGCAAACTGATCGTCGAGGACCGTTCGCTCATCCCCAACGCCATCGAGGAGATCCTTCGCTTCGAGCCGCCGGCCCACCACATGGCACGGGTAGCCGCCTGCGAAGCCGAGGTGCTCGGCCATACCCTGCCCGAAGGAAGCGTGCTCGTCGTGCTCATCGGCTCGGCCAACCGGGACGACCGCCGCCATCGCGACGGCGACAGCTTCGACGTTCACCGCGAGATCGGCCAGACATTGACGTTCGGACAGGGCATTCATTTCTGCCTCGGAGCCGCGCTCGCCCGCCTCGAGGGCCGGGTCGTGCTCGACGAGTGGCTCAATCGTTTCCCTGAATGGGAAGTCGACCTGACAAACGCAAGCCTCTCGTCCACGTCGACGGTCCGGGGCTGGCAGACGCTGCACGTCGTCCTCCCGTGAACGGCGCGACGGCCACCTCGCCAAATACACGACGAACGCCGCGCGCCTACGACAACACGCTGCGGCGGGAACAAGCGGATGCCACAAGACGGCGCATCGTGCTGGCCGGCTCACAGCTGCTGCACGAGTCGGACGCGCGCGACTGGTCGGCGCTCACCATACGGGCCGTTGCCGAGCGCGCCGGCGTCAACGAGCGGACGGTCTACCGCCACTTCGAGAACGAGCGCGCAGTGCGCGACGCGGTCATGCACCAGCTCGAGCAAGAAGCCGGGATCGATCTCGAGGGAATGGCCCTCGACGAGGTTGCGACCCAGGCGGCACGCATATTCCGGCACGTGTCGTCTTTCCCATCACCACGTCGTCCCGCTCTCGACCCCACCCTGAGCGAGACGAGGCGGCGCGTGCACGACGCCTTGCTCAAGGCCGTCACGGACTCAGCCCAGTCATGGAACGAGGACAGCCGGACGATGGCGGCCGCCGTTCTCGACCTTCTCTGGAGCGTCGGCGCGTACGAGCGCCTGGTGGGTGACTGGCGGCTGGACCCGTCACACGCGGTCGAGGCCATCGGTTGGGCCATCACCCTTGTGACCGAAGCGGTGCGCGACGACCGGCACCCGTAGAAGCCAGTTGGGTGAAAGCTGATTGCCCGGGGAAGTCCCCGGAGGGATACTTTGGTATCAAAGCATTGGCGCTCCGGGCAGCCGGGAGCACGGGGAATAACCTCGAGAAGAGCCGATTCGGGAGGATTCATGACCACCGCATTCGAACTTGCGCCGACCGCTGTACACCGCGGCGAGGCGGACTTGCCCTTCGTCACACTTCCCGATTCGATCCGCATGCAGGTTCTGCAAGTGGACCTCGCAAATGGCGTATGGGTCATCCGGTCGCTGTTCTCACCGGGAACCACGGTCCAGACCCACAAGCACACAGGTCACGTCTACGCCTTCACGCAGTCGGGCCGTTGGCACTACCTGGAAAGCCCCGAGGCCGTGAACACCGCCGGTTCGTACCTCTTCGAGCCGGCAGGATCGGTCCACACTCTGAACGTGCCTGCCGACAACGACGGTGATACCGACGTCTGGTTCGTGATTCACGGCGCCAACCTCAACCTGAAGCCCAATGGTGAGGTCGAGTCCGTGATCGACGCCGGGATCGTGCTTGCCGGCTACCGCGCGATGTGCGAGGCGCAGCACGGCATCGGCGATCCCCCCGTCGTCGTCATCGAGGCTTAGTGCGCGCCGCGGTCCTAACAGGGCGCGAGGGCCGGCTCGAGACGACCGAGGTAGACGACCCCGTACCAGGCCCCGGGCAAGTCGTGGCAAAGGTGACGGGCTGTGGCATCTGCGGGAGCGACCTCCACATCGCGTCGGCCTTCGGTGTCGCCGGCACGGTCATGGGCCACGAGATCGCCGGCGTCATCGACCAAGTCGGCCAAGGCGTCGAGGCGCGATGGACGCCTGGCATGGCTGTCACAGCCCGGCCCTTCGCGAGCTGTGGGCAGTGCGCCGCCTGCCGCCGAGGACGCGCCGACCACTGCCCCGAGTTTCAATTGGTGGGATTCGCCCGCCCAGGCGGCTTCGCCGAGCTCGTGGCGCTGAGCAGCGACGAGCTGTATGCGCTGCCGGCGTCCCTCACCGGGCCCGACCAGGCCCTTGTCGAGCCGTTGGCCGTGGCCCGACACGGACTCCGGCGAGCAGGACTGCGCCCCGGCGAGGCGCTCGCGGTTCTCGGGGGCGGCCCGATCGGCCTTGCCACGACCGCGTGGGCCCGTGCGCTGAACGCCGGGCCTGTTCTGGTGAGCGACCCCGTGGCCCACCGCAGGGAACTCGCCACGAAGTTAGGCGCGGACGCCGTAGTCGACCCCAACAGCTCGGACATGGCCGGGGTTTGTGCCACCGCCCTGGGCGGGGCGCCATCTCTGGTGATGGAGTGCAGCGGAAAGCCGGGTCTCATCGATCAGGCCATGAGCCTGTGCGGGGTCGAAGGGCGCGTCGCAGTCGTCGGTGCCTGCATGAGACGGGATGCGATCGTCCCGTACACCGGGCTCTTCAAAGAGCTCGATGTGCGCTTCGCTGTGTACTACGACCGCCAGGACTTCGTCGACACCCTGCGGGCTCTCGACGGCGGAACTCTCGTCGTCGATGGACTGGTGACCGACGTCATCAGCCTCGACGCGCTGCCCGAGGTGTTCGCCTCCTTGGCGACAGGCGGCGAGACCGGCAAAGTCGTCGTCGCGCCCGAGCGTTGAGGTCATGACATGACGACATGGGACTCCACCGTCGACTTCGTGATCGTCGGATCCGGTGGCGGAGGCATGGTCGCAGCCCTGACTGCGGCTGATGCGGGCGCGAGCGCGCTGGTGCTCGAGAAGCAGGACCTGGTCGGCGGCTCGACCGCGATGTCCGGTGGCATCGCCTGGGTCCCGAACAATCCGGTCATGCGAGCAGAGGGAGTGCCGGACTCCTACGAGGACGCCCTGATCCACTTCGAAACGGTCGTGGGTGACGTCGGACCTTGCTCCTCGTTCGAACGTCGGCACGCCTTCTTGACAGCGGGACCCGAGATGATCACCTTCCTCCAGGGCCTCGGCGTTCGCTTTGTCTACTGTCGCGGCTACAGCGACTACTACTCGAGCGCCAAAGGCGGACACGACCTCGGACGCGGGGTCGAGCCCGTTCCTTTCGACGGCCGCGTGCTCGGCCCGTGGCTCGAGAAGCTCCAACCTGGGCTGGCACAGAGCCTCGGTTTCGCCGTGATGACGAACGAAGCGCGCTCGCTGTCGAACTACAACCGCAGCATCGGAGCTTTCGCGGTCTCGGGACGCGTCGTGTTGCGCACCGTTGCGGCTCGAATTCGAGGGCAGGTGCTGCTCACGAACGGCGCGTCGCTGATCGCGCAGATGTTGAACCTCGCCATCGCCCGCGGCGTCTCGATCTGGACGCAGGCGCCGCTCGACGACTTGATCGTCGAGGACGGCCGAGTCGTCGGGGTTCGCACGATCCGAGCAGGAACGCCGGTGCTGGTCCGCGCCCGTCGCGGGGTCTTGCTCGCCGCCGGGGGCTTCGCCCACAACGCCGAGATGCGCGAGCAGTACGGAGGGGATCAACCGAACAGGGCGAGATGGTCGATTTCGAATCCGGGCGATACCGGCGAGGTCATCCAGGCGGCGATGCGGTTCGGCGCGAGAACCGACTTGATGGACGAAGCGTGGTGGCTGCCGTCACCTCGAACGGGGCGGTTCGGGCAATCGACACTCGACCAGGCGCGCCAGCGTCCGCGGACGATCTACGTCGATGCGGCCGGACAACGGTTCGTGAACGAGTCGAACTCCTACATGGAAGTCGGCAAGGCGATGTATGCCCGCGACAAGACGAGTCGGGCGGTCCCGTGCTGGCTGATCTTCGACGATCGCTACCGCAAGCGCTACGCCCACCAGCGCTCCCGCCCGGGCCGGTTCCCACGGACGCTGCTCGAGAGCGGGATGCTCAAGCAGGCGTGGACGCTCGATGATCTGGCGCACATGTGCGGCATCGATCCCAACGGTCTGGCCGAAACGGTCGAACGATTCAACCGGAACGCCGTGCAGGGTGTAGACCCCGACTACGGGCGAGGCGAGTCCGCCTACAACCGGGCGTTGGGCGACCCCAACCGAAACGTGCACCCGTGTCTCGGTCCGATCGACGAACCGCCGTACTACGCGGTCCAGGTCGTGCCGGGCGACATCGGTACGTGCGGTGGGCTTGTCACCGACGAAAACGCGCAAGTAGTCGGCGGGGACGACCAGCCGATCAACGGGTTATACGCCACGGGCAACGGCACGGCGACAGTGATGGGTCGTCATTACCTCGGGCCAGGTGCCAGCATCGCGAACACGATGGTCTTCGGGTACGTCGCGGCGCGCCACGCCACGCGCCACGCCACGCACGACGCCACGCGCCAAGCCCACGCCGACTAGCAATGGGGTCGTCGGACCCTGGCAAGGTGGGTCAGACGGCCAGGGCAGTCAGTCGCTCCGGCCGCCCCCGCTGACGATTTCGTCGGGTTCGCCGAGGTGAGCGTCGCCGAGTCCGCTTGACCCTCACCCTGGGGGGAAGCCGAACACTGGTCTTGTGAGGCGGGGCGGGCCTGCGCGACTTGGCCGGGCCAAGATGGTCTGATGGAACCCCTTCGTATCGGCTGCCTCGGCGCCGCCAGGATCGCGCCCGCGGCGCTGATCAAGCCGTCCAAGGCCAACAGCGGCGTCGTGTGTGCCGCGGTGGCTGCGAGAGACCCGAGCCGTGCCCGGGCGTTCGCGACCAAGCACCACATCGCAAAGGTGCACGATTCCTACGATGCACTGTTGGCCGACGGGGAGCTCGACGCCGTCTACATCCCCCTCCCCAACGGGTTGCACGGCACGTGGACGCTCCGGGCGCTGGCGCAGGGCAAGCACGTGCTCTGCGAAAAGCCCGTCACCGCCAACGCCGACGAGGCGCAGCGAGTAGCCGACGCCGCGGACGCGTCGGGCCTCGTGGTGATGGAGGCGTTCCACTGGCGATACCACCCGATGGCGGCCCGCATGCTCGAGGTCATCGCCAGCGGCGAGCTGGGGGACGTGCGCCGGATCGATGCGGCGCTGTGCTTCCCGCTGCCGCGGTTCAAGGACATCAGATACCAATTGTCGCTGGCCGGAGGTGCGCTCATGGACGCCGGGTGCTATCCGGTTCACATGGTGCGGACATTGGCGGGTGCAGAGCCGACAGTGGTGAGTGCATCGGCAAGGCTGCGCTCGCCGGGAGTGGACCGGCGCATGGAAGCAGAGTTCTCCTTCGCCGACGGGCGCAGCGGCAGCATCCTGGCGTCAATGTGGTCGTCGACCTTGTTGCGGCTTCGGGTGGTGGTCACCGGCTCCGAGGCGACGATGCGGGTCTTCAACCCGACCACCCCTCACATGTTCAACCGGCTCAGCGTCTCGGGACCGAAGGGGCGACGCCATGAGCGGGTGAAGGGAGGCGCAACCTACGACTACCAGCTCGACGCCTTCCGAGCTGCAGTGCGAGAGGGGGCACCCACCCTCACACCACCGAGCAACGCGGTGGCGAACATGCACGTCATCGACGCCATCTACCTGGCGGCCGGCTTGGAGCCCCGTCCGGCATCAGAGCCGTGAGCAGGGCCGTGAGTAGGGCCATGAGCAGGGCCGTGAGCACGGCCGTGAGCAACGACCGAAGGGACTTGGCCTCGTAGACCCGCAGTTGACGTTAACGTCTTGGCGCCGTAAGGTGCTAGTTAACGTGAACGTAAAGCTACCTCGACGAGCGAACCTCATTCCCGAGGACACTTCGTTTACGAGCGCCGCGGCGGGAAACGGTCAGAGGTCGGATCGCTATAAGTGGGTAGCCCTGTCGAACACGACGCTCGGCGCCTTCATGGCAGTTCTGGACTCGACGATCATGCTGATCGCGCTCCCCGACATCTTCAGGGGCATCCACATCGACCCGCTCCAACCGGGCAACAGCTTCTATCTGCTTTGGATGATCCTGAGCTTCATGATCGTCTCGAGCGTGCTGGTCGTGGGCCTCGGGCGTCTCGGGGACATATTTGGCCGCGTGCGCATGTACAACCTTGGTTTCGCCATCTACACCTTCTTCTCTTTGCTGCTGACTGTCACCTGGATGTCGGGAAAGGCAGCCGCGATCTGGCTCGTGGTGATGCGCGTGTTCCAAGGGGTCGGCGCGGCCTTCTTGATCGCCAACTCGGCGGCGATCCTGACCGATGCCTTCCCGGAGGACCAACGCGGGATGGCTCTCGGCGTAAACCAGATCGCCGCGATCAGTGGCTCGTTCATCGGGCTGGTGCTGGGAGGGGTGCTCGCTCCGATCCAGTGGCGGCTGATCTTCTTGATATCGGTGCCGGTCGGGCTGTTCGGCACAGTATGGGCGTACCTGAAACTCCGCGAAGTCCCCAGGCGGCACACAGCCCACATCGACTGGTGGGGCAACATCGTCTTCGCCCTGTCCCTGGTCGGGATCATGGTGGGGATCACCTATGGGATCCAGCCGTACGGGGGTTCGACGATGGGCTGGCAGAGCCCGTTCGTCCTCGGGTGCCTCTTGGGAGGGGTGGCGCTATTCGTCGCCTTCTGCTTCATCGAGCCGCGGGTGCGAGAACCGATGTTCCGTCTCGGGTTGTTTCGTATAAGGGCTTTCACGGCAGGCAGCGTCGCCACCCTGCTCTCTGCCATCGGTCGTGGCGGGCTGATGTTCATGTTGATCATCTGGCTGCAGGGGATCTGGCTTCCCCGCCACGGATACGACTTCGCCCAAACCCCGCTCTGGGCCGGGATCTACATGCTTCCGCTGACTGCCGGATTCATCCTGGCGGGACCGGTGTCGGGGATCCTCTCCGACCACTACGGGTCGCGTCCGTTCGCGTCGGGTGGAATGCTCGCTGCCGCGGCCTCCTTCGGGTTGCTCGAGCTGTTGCCGATCGACTTTTCCTACTGGGTCTTCGCTCTTCTGTTGCTGCTGAACGGCCTGTCGATGGGGGCGTTCGCCGCGCCCAACCGCGCTGGTGTGATGAACAGCCTCCCGGCACAGCACCGCGGAGTCGGGTCGGGGATGAACTCGACGTTCCAGAACGCCGCCCAGGTGCTCTCCATCGGGATCTTCTTCACACTGATGATCGTGGGCCTCGCGTCGTCCCTGCCTGCGGCCCTCTTCCACGGGCTCGTCTCTCAGGACGTGCCCACACGTGTGGCATCCAGGGTCGCCCATCTTCCCCCGATCTCCACGCTCTTTGCCGCGTTCTTGGGCTACAACCCCGTGCAGCACCTGGTCGGCTCCTCGGTCCTCGCACACCTGCCGGCCGTCAACCGGGCGACACTCACGGGACGCGGATTCTTTCCGACACTCATCTCCGCTCCGTTCAGAGACGGCCTGCACGTGGCGTTCGACTTCTCCATCGTCGCTTGCCTCATCGCCGCCGCGGCATCGTGGCTTCGCGGAGGCAAGTACGTCTATCGCGAGCCAGACGAGAAGCCCAGCGGTGGCAGTGATCGAGCCGAAGCCAAGGAGCTGGCACTTTCAGAAGCTGGGAGCACCGCATGAACAGCCGCATTCGAGCTACGGACCAAGAATCCTCCTTGGCGGACCCACCGAACGCCCTGCGCATCGGAGAGGCGGCGAACGCCTGCGGGATCACCACCCGCACCCTTCGCTATTGGGACGAGATCGGACTCCTCGTACCGACCGAAAAGCGCGAAGGACGCGAGCGGCTCTACTCGAGCGCAGAGGTGGAGCGAGCGGTGCGGATCAGAGAGCTACAAGATCTCCTGGGCTTCTCCTTGTCGGAGATCCGCGTCGTGCTCGACACCGACGACATACTCGACGAGCTGAGAAGTGCCTACAGGAAGAGTGCCCGGCCCGAGCTACTCCATCGGCTGCTGTCGGACGCCGTGGAGGCGAACGACAAGCTGCTCACGCGCCTCGACGACACCCTCGATCGGATCAAGGCCTTCCGTGACGAACGCGCCCAGAAGGCCAGGCGATTGCGAGCGCGCGCTCGCGAACTGGAGGCTGAGATCGCAAAGGCCACGTGACGCCGGCGCCGATCAGGCCCACTCGCCGTGGACGCCTGAGGCAGTCCCGGGGGTTTTTGCGGTCTTGAGCGATGAGGTCCATCGGGCCGTGACGTCCAATTGGTAGGCAATTCATAACTCTCGAGGAGCCCGACCATGACAGATTCGAACACGTGCAACCCTGCGCTCGCGAAGTTGGCGTTCCTCGTCGGCAACTGGGACATGGCACTATCGGATGCTTCGTTCTTGTCCGATCCTGAACAAGTCGTCCACGGGTACCTCGGTTGCGCGTGGATCGAAGGGGGTGCGGCCCTGGCCATGCACCAGGGCAGCGAGCCATCGACTCCGCCGTCGGCGAAGTGGATAATCGGACGCGACGACGCCAGCCCTGACTACAGCGTCCTCTACTCCGATGCTCGAGGTGTCTCTCGGATCTACGCAATGACCTTCACTGCCGGCACGTGGAGGCTCTGGAGAGACAACGCGAATTTCTCGCAGCGCTTTCAGGCAACGGTCAGTGACGATCGGCACTCGATCGTGGGCCACTGGGAGAAAGCGTCTGATGGAAAGGGATGGGAACACGACTTCAAAGTCACCTACACCCGGCTCGCTTAGGATTTGTGCCGGCTGGGAGGCGGCATGCGTGGTGAGCGGTCGATCAAGGTGGCGGCAAGTCCCGATCACGTTTACGCCGTGGTCAGCGACATGACCCGCATGGGCGAGTTCAGCCCCGAATGTCATCGGGTGGAGTGGCTCGAGGGGGCTTCAGGACCGGCCTGCGGTGCGCGGTTCATCGGGCACAACCGGGGCGGTCCCATCTCCTGGTCTCGCGAAGGGCGAGTCGTGACCGCCGAACCCGGAGTGGTCTTCGCATTCGTGACCGAGTGGCGCGGCCACGACTCGACACGATGGACATACCGGTTGGATGCGACCAAGGACGGGACCACGTTGACCGAGTCCTACGAGTTGCTCTGGGCCCCGTGGTGGATGCGCGCAGTGGACCACGTGACCTTTCGGCGCCGGCAGCTGGACAAGGCGATGTCGCAAACCCTGTCCAGGATCAAGCAGCGAGTCGAGTCGCTCTCCGCCGGCACCATCGATTGAGTCAACGCCGAGGTGGTCGGATGAGGAAGCTCTCAGAGATCGGGGGGAAGAGGTTCCCGTTCCTGCGGTGGTCGGCACTTCGTATGGCACTTGGCATGAGGCACTTGACCACTCACTGGCAGGTGGGCGACGGACGCGAGGAAGCTCTGGCTGACTACGTAGAGAGTCATGCTCGACGAGGCGACGTCGACGACGCTGTTCGGGTCATCGACGAGTTCTGTTATCGGCGCAGCGTCATGATGAACGTGGGAGACGAGAAGGGCGAGATCCTCGATCGGGCGGTCAGAAACGTCCAACCCCGCCGACTTCTCGAGCTCGGAACGTATTGCGGGTACAGCGCGCTGCGCATGGCACGAGTGATGCCCGAAGATGCCGCTCTCACCTCGGTCGAGTTCCTCGAGGCGAACGCTGAAATTGCTCGACGGATTTGGAAGCACGCGGGGGTCGGCGACCGGGTGACCGTCGTCGTTGGGTCCTTGGGTGACGGGGGGAAGACGATCGATCAGCTCGAAGCGGGCCACGGCCTTGGCAGCGAGGCTCTCGACTTCGTGTTCCTCGACCACCACAAGGTCGCCTACCTGAGTGATCTCGAGCTGATCCTCAGCCGTGGATGGCTCCATCCCGGTTCGGTCGTAGTCGCCGACAACGTGAAGGTGCCAGGGGCCCCCGCATATCGTGCCCACATGAAGGACCTCGACGGCGAGACCTGGCGCACGGTGGAGCATGACACTCATGTCGAGTACCAAACCCTCCTGAAGGATCTGGTGCTGGAGTCCGAGTACCTCGGGCCTTCTGCGGCATCCCTTTAGCCACCGCCGAGTTTCCTCAAGCGTCTCGGGTCATCATGCGCCACGCTCCGAGCACCGACCACCCGACGAGCCACGCGACGATGACGCAGACGGCCACGGTGGTCGACTCCGGCAGGAGTCCGGGATTCCCTCCCCCGCCGCCGAAGGGTCCCCCGCCGCCCCCGCCGAGCACCGGTAGCCCGCCCGGAGCCAGGTGAGCGGTGGCCAGGCCCACCACTGCGCGCTGGAGGTTCAACAGATGGGGGATCCGCGCCCGCGAGAAGATCGGCGTCAGGACGACCTCGAGCACGATCATCAGGACCACCGCTACTGTCCGCTGCCCGATGAGCGATCCGAGCCCCAACCCGACCATGAACCCGATGACCGCTTCCAGCTCGAGCCACAACCCGCTCTTGATCATGAGCGAATTCGATGGATACAGGAACAGCCGGGCGTAGTCGGAATAGTCCATCCCGGCGATCTGGCGAGCGGCTTCCGTGATCTGTGCCTGGGACGGCGGCGGCTGCGTGCTGGAGCCCGGAGGTCCTTTCGAGAACACGGGACCGCCACCGGGTCCGTTGCCGCACGGGACATTGTTGACCACCGACAAGATCGTCGAAGCGCTTTGGGACGTCGAAGGTCCGATCCTGAGGCCGAAGTTGCAGACGACCTCGTCCGCATGGCCGGTGGCCCAGCTCTCGAGGCCTGCGCGTGACAGGTTGCCGGGCACGTTCACGCCGCTGTAGCTGAGTTGGCTCGGCGCGGCAAAGACGCATACCGCACAGACGATGGTGAAGCCCACGGCCACCAGAGGCACGATGATGGCGAGTCCTGACGGGATCCGAGTCAGATAGAGCGCCAAGCGCGAACGGCCCGTCACCACTAGGTGGCGGAACATCCCATCGCCGAGGTCGGCCGATCCTGCGGTGGCTCCCAGGGTGGCGGCGACGATGAAGCCGAAGACGTACAGCACGCCGGAGACCAGCGACGTGTAGATGTCGTACCCGCCGGCAGGACCGTATGTCCTTGGCGCAAAGGCGTGGAGCAACAGTCGGACGACCAGGAAGACGGTGGGGATCCCGATCGTCACGAGGGCCATCGCGATCATGAGGCCGCGACGCTTGCGCAGCTCCTTGACCCTGCTCCTGATCATGCCGAAGGTGGGGATCGGCGAACCCCGGTGGTCGGGTGGCCCGCCGGAGAGTCCTGCGGCTTCGGCCGTCGCGACGGTGGCTGTGTTCGGGACAGTTGTCATCCTGCATCCTCCAGCCTGCTCGTGACCTCCAAGAACCACGATTCGAGCGAAGTCTGAGCTTCTTGGAGCCGGTACAAGGAGATGCCCCCTTCCACCAGAAGGCGGGCGATCTCGGCGATCACGTCGCGTGATGTCCCTGCCGGGAGCGTTATCGCTAGACCATTCGGCTGCAGGTTGGTCTGTGCCCCGAGCGACGTGTTCTCGAGAAGGGTGCGCGCCCGGTCAGGGTCGGAGCACTCGACCTGTACCACGAGCGATGCACCGGAGAGCAATTCGGCGATCGGGCCCTGCCTGATGACGCTGCCCCGGTCGACGATGGCGACGGCGTCGCAGGTGCGCTGCACCTCGTCGAGCAGGTGAGAGGAGAGCACCACGGTGCGGCCCTCAGCCACGAGAGTCAGGATCATCTCGCGCATGTCCTGCATGCCGGCAGGGTCGAGCCCGTTCATGGGCTCGTCGAGGATCAGCAATTGGGGATCGCCGATGAGACAGGCGGCAACGCCGAGGCGCTGGCGCATTCCCATGGAGTACTTCGCTACCCGATCGTCGGCGCGGTGGCTCAGACCAACCCGCTCGAGGGACGGTCCGACGCGGCCCCTCGCGGCATGCTCGCGGTTGTTGGCCAGCAGCTCCAGGTTCTCCCTGCCGGTCAGATGCGCGTGGAACCTTGGTTCGTCCACGATGGCGCCGACGCGCGCCAACGCCTTGTCGCGGTGCTTCGGTACTCGGTATCCGAGCAAGGACATGGTGCCCGCGTCGGCGTGCGTCAACCCGAGCAACACCCGGATGAGGGTCGTCTTGCCGGCGCCATTGGGCCCCAGGTAACCAAAGGCACATCCGCGCGGGACACGGAGATCCACCGCGTTCACCGCCACGTTGTCGCCGAAGCGTTTGGTCAGCCCGTGGGTCTCGACTGCCCACTGGCTCGTGCCAGCCACTTCCTCGTCGGGTTTGGCCATGGTGATCGTCATCCGATGCTCCTCGAGACCTGGGGGAATATACCTTGCGAAGCAAGGTAGCATGAGCTATCTTGTGGTGCATGGGAAATGCGGAGGGGCGGCGAAGCCAGCTGCTCCGGGGCGTCCTCGACCTGTGCCTTCTGGCGGTGATGGGAGAGGGGCCAGCGTACGGCTACGAGATGACCAAGAGGCTTCGCGCGCGCGGCCTCTCCATCGTCGGAGAAGGGTCGATCTACCCCCTCCTGGGCAGACTGGAGCGCGACAGTCTTGTCGAGACCCAGCGGGCTGCGAGCAACGGCGGCCCGCCTCGGAAGTACTACAGCCTGTCGCCCGAGGGTGAGCGGGCGCTGGAGACAGGCGTCAGCGAGTGGCAGGCGACGCGAGACGCCGTTGACGGTGCCCTCGGTCTGGTCAAAGCGGAGGTAGCGCCGTGAACGAGTTCGTCGACGAGTGCCGCCGCGAGTGGCGGCGCCTCGGAGTGCCCGATCCCATCGCCAGCGAGATGGCCGCCGATCTGAGCGCCGATCTCGACGAGGCCCAGGCCGAAGGAGGTTCGCCCGAAGACGTGCTCGGCAACAGCGCATTCGACCCTCGTCGGTTCGCGGCGGCGTGGGCCACGGCTCGAGGTGTGACAGGACCACCGATCCCAGAGAGTCCGTCTCGCCGCCGGTCACGCGTCGCAGTCGCACTTACGGTCCTCCTCGCTGTTCTCATCGTCGGCGCCGGTCTGGTACTCCTCGTCGGCTCCCGGGGTCGTTCGTTCGCGGTCGCCGCTCGTCGGATCATCGCTGTTCCCGGACCGATCTCGGTCTTCGGACCTCACAACGCGCGAATCTTCCAAGGCGGCACGCCGGGCCCACCTTTCGTGGGGACACAGGTCGTAGGTGTTGACCTCTATACCCTTGCCTGGCTCCTGCTAATAGTGGGCGTCGCGGGCCTTGGGCTGCTTGCCTTCTTGTACTGGTCTCCCCGGTTCGGCTTCCGCCGGCACTCTCGCCTCCTGGGCCGGCGCCCCCAAACCTGGGCCTGACGAGCGGGCAGACGGGCCTCGAACAGCGCTGCCCCGTATCAACCTCCTCGGAGGCGATATGCGCGCTGACTACGCCGATCGCCCTCGCCCAAAGTGAGGGTTAGCCACCCACGCTCGACTGCGACGCCACTTGGTCGAGGTTCTGGGCATCCGCCGGAAGGAGATACCCCTTGCTCACCTCTGCTGCCGTGGCGGCGTCCCATTTGGAGACGAACGCGTCATGCGTCGGATAGAGAGTCGCTAGCTTTGCGGCGCTGAACGGTACCGTCGTGCCGAAGATCCCGCACAATGCTCCTCCCGGGACCGAGGGATTGGTGCTGGTGATGCTGCCCGGATTGCTTGGAGCGGGCCCTGCACCGGGCTGACCGACCCCGGAGAGCTTGGCCACCGGCGCCTGCACCTGGGGCGATCGAATCCCGCCTAGCGCGTTGCCGTTGTCATCGGTGAGGAACTGATTGTGGTCGGTAGGGTCGAGCTCTAGGCGCGGCGACTCTGGGGGTGGGTCGCCCGTGGTCACCCAGCGATTGACCGCCTGCACCGCAGCTCGCAACTCGTAAGTGTGCGAGCCGGAATTTATCGGGGCCGCGCAGTCGATGATGCCGGGGATCGGGTCGCTCGGCGGGTCGAGCATGGAGTTGAAGGCATCGGCATCGGCGCTGCCACCCCCGGTGTCGCTGCGTGCGTACAGCAACCCGTAGGTGTCGTCGTGGGCGGTACCGGCCGTCTCCCATTCGCGTATGTGGGGCGTCGGAGCCTGTCGGGCAGCGAGATAACCCAGCCCGAGCAGGTCCGATTCGGTCTCGAAGAGGAAGACCGGAACGTCGAGGTCGGTGCGGATGTATGTCGGGGTCGGGGTCGGGGTCGTGGCTTGCGGGGACTGCGAGAGGTCTGCCCCGTCCCCTCCCCTGCTGTAGACGAAGTATGCGTCGTAGATTCCCGACGAGAGAGGTTGGAGTGCGTCTATGTACGTCACGAGGCGGAACGCAGACTGCGATTCACCCAGCGCGATGACCCGCTTCGGCTCGAGACCGCCGAGGAGCCGCGGGCCGTCGGCTCGAATCGCCTTACCGGCCTGTTCGTAGATGCTGTAGGAGAAGCTGTCGCCGGGATGGTCGAGGGAGCCGTATCGAGCCGGGTCGACCTGCTTGATGCCGCCTGTGCCCGCCGCAGTGGCGATGGAGCCAGCTTCGCCGTTGATACCACCGGCCTGCGCATCGACCCCGATGAAAGCCATCCCGTCGCGGATCATTTGAATGTGGGCGTTCAGCCATGCTGCCGGTGCGTCAACGCCTCCGGTGACATTCAGCCACTCGACCACGACAGTGCCGTCGAAGCGCTTGGGGTCGGCAGGCCGGTAGACGACGACTCGCGTCTTGTACGGTGCAGTCGTCTCCGGCGTTACCTTCCATTCTCCGTTCTTCTCCAGTGGAGTCGAGCTCTTGTACGCGGTGGCGGTGCCCGAAAGGAAGTACTCGGACTCCTCGTATCCGACTGCGGAAGGAGAAAAGAGCGTGGAGCCCAGGTACGAGATGCCGCTTTCCGGCAGGATCGGTCCGTCGATCGCTGGCGTCGGCACCGACGAGCTGTTGGCGCCCGAATTCGTCCCGCACCCTGCGAGTGTGATCGATATGCAGAGGCAGACGAGCGCTACGACCGTAATAGGGGCTGTCACGCGCTCCGGGACCGACGTCGCGGGGCTTCCACTCCACACCCTCCGCATGCGACTATGCGCGCCGATCGGCGGCGGCCCGGACCGCTGCGAAGATGCCTTGATATCCGGTACAGCGGCACAAGTTGCCTGAGAGCGCATCGCGGATCTCCTCGTCAGTCGGCATCGGATTGTCGCGTAGGAAGGCCGTCACCGACACCACGAAACCCGGTGTGCAGAAGCCACACTGCAGCCCGTGGTGGTCGCGAAACGCCTCTTGAACCGGTGATAGCTCGCCACCAGCACCACTCAGTCCTTCGACGGTTGTGACATCGGATCCATCGGCCTGAACTGCGAACAACAGACAGGAGCGGACCGCCTCACCGTTGAGCAACACGGTGCACGCGCCGCATACGCCGTGCTCACATCCGAGGTGAGTCCCGGTCAGCCCGCAGCGCTCCCGCAAGAAGTCTGCCAGCGTGAGCCTTGGTGGGACGCTGCTGCGACAGACCGCTTCGTTGACGCGCACCTCGATGTCGATCTCACTCACGGTTGGCCTCCGAGATGGCTGATCGCAATGATTCGGCAACCATCGCTGCTCCCACCCGACTCCGATATGCCGAAGAGCCGTGGAGGTCCGACGGCACCGATTGGAGCGACGACACAGCAAGTCGCCCGATCTCCTGAGCGTCGATAGCGTCGAACTCCGCACTTGCCAGAGCGGCTTCGGCAGCCGGCGCGCGCTCAGGTGTCGACCCGAGGCCGAAGAGACCGATTCCGCACCGTGCGACCTCGTCGTCTGCGCCGAGCTCCAAAGCGACGACGGCACCCGCGATGGCGAAGTCGCCGTGGCGCCTGGCGAACTCGCGAACCGCGAAACCGCAGCGGCCCTCCCAGACCGGGAAGGTCGCCGCGGTGAGCAGCTCCTCCTCCTCCATAGCGGTCGACCACAACCCGGTGAAGAATTCCGCCGCCGGCACGCTCCGACGACCGTTGGTGGAGAGAACCTCGAGCTCTGCGTCGAGGGCCAGTGCCACTGCCGGGTACTCGGCGGCAGGGTCGGCGTGCGCGAGTGAGCCGCCCATGGTGCCGCGATTGCGGATCTGGAAATGCCCGATCAAAGGTGTTGCGCGGGCGAGGAGCGGCACGGCAGCAGCGATCTCTGCGGACCGTTCGATCGCCGTCTGGGTCGTCGCGGCTCCGATGCGCACTCCCCCGTTGGTGCGCTCGATACCTCGAAGCTCGCCTACGCGCCCGATGTCCACGAGATGCTCGAAGACGGCCAGACGCAGCGCGAGCATCGGCACCAGGCTCTGCCCACCCGCCAGCACCTTTGCCGTGTCGCCGAGCTCGGCCAACATCGACACAGCTTCCTCGGCGGTCGTCGGAGCGTGGTGCTCGAATGAAGCGGGTTTCACCGGTTCCCCTCGATCAGCTCGACGATCGCGGCCGGCGTCAAGGGCATGCGCGTGACTTCGACCCCGAAGGGGGTGAGTGCGTCGGCCACCGCATTGATCACAGCTGGTGGAGCTCCGATGGCGCCGCCTTCGCCTACGCCCTTGAAGCCACCAGGGCCAGGGGATGGCGTCTCTATGTGCCCATACTCAATCACGGGAACCTCGGTCGAAGTGGGCAGGAGATAGTCCATGAACGTCGTCGTCAAGGGGTTCCCGTCCTCGTCGTACGCGAGATGCTCGTAGAGCACCCCACCAATGCCCTGCACGGATCCACCGGCGATCTGGCCCTCCACGACGCTCGGGTTGATCATCGGTCCGCAGTCCTCGCTCACGATGTAGCGAAGGATCCTCACCTCACCGGTAACGGGATCGACCTCGCAGGTGCAGACGTGGGTGGCGTTGGCCCAGATCACCGGGCTCTGTGTTCGGTAGCGGGCGCTGGCCTCGAGACCTGGGGGAACGTCCTCGGGCAAGTTGTGAGGTTGGAAATAGGCGATCTCTGCTATCTCTGCCAGCGAGACCGCCGCAGTCGGTGTACCACGCACGTGCGCGGAGCTGTCGGCGAGCTCGATGTCGTCGGCTGACGCTTCGAGGCGGTGGGCGGCGATGGCGACGATCCGCTCTCGCAGGACTGCGGCTGTGGATTGGACCGCACCCGCCAGCATCGATCCGCTGCGGCTGCCTCCGGTGCCGGCGCCGAAGGGCGTCACAGCCGTGTCACCCTGGATCGTCCGTACGTCGGCGATGTCCAATCCGAGCGCGTCGGCAGTGAGCTGCACCACGGCGGTCTCCAGGCTGTTGCCCGTCGAGCCACCCGCTACGTAGACGTTGACCTTGCCCGACGGCTCGATGCGGATCGTCGCGCCCTCGGTGCCCGAGTAAGGCATCGCGCTCGTGGTCGGTTCGACGTAAGTGCAGGTGCCCACGCCGAGGTAACGACCCGCTGAGCGCGCCTCGGTCTGTTCCTTGCGAAAGGCGTCGTATTGGAGCATCTCCAACGCCTGCTCGAACGTCTCGAGAGGCGTTATATCGCTGTACGGCATGCCGTTCGGGTTCGTGTAGGGCAGCTCGGCCTGTCGCAGCAAGTTCTTCCGCCTCAGGTCGACCGGGTCCATTCCCATCCGGCGCGCAGCGATGTCGAGCAACACTTCTCTCGCCACAGACTCGAACTGCCAGGGCCCTCGGTAAGCGGTGCGGCCTGAAGTGTTGGTGAACACACACGTCGTCATGTATCCCGCGTATGGGACCCGATAAGGGCCAGGGAAGAAGAAGCCGACGGCCGCAGCTGTGCCTACGGGCCACGGCGTCGGGTATGCCCCCACGTCCTGGACGTGATCGAGGTACGCACCGAGGATAAGGCCGTCGTCGCTGAACGCCATCTGCGCGTCCCCGTACTCGTGTCGGGACATCCCCGCGGCCATCAGGTTCTCCCGTCTGTCCTCGATCCACTTGACAGGCGCCGGGACCTTCATCGCGGCGAGCGCGATGCACATGTCCTCGCGCAGCGGCACCACCTTTTGCCCGAAACCACCACCGGTGTCGCGCATGATGACGCGCACCTGGTGCTCGGGGATCCCGACGAGCCGGGCCAGGAACATCCGAACCTCGTGCGGCGCCTGCGTGCCGGACCAGACGGTCAGCTCCTCGCCGGTCCATTCTGCGACGATGCCGCGGGTCTCCATCGGCACCGGTGCGTAGGCCTGCTGGTGGATCGTTTCGCGCACGAGATGAGCTGCGCTGTCGAACGCCTTGCTGAGGTCGGAGCTCGGCGGCCCGCCCATGGTGCCGGCGACGTTGCCCGCATACGACTCGTGCACGAGCTCCTGGGCTTGCCGCCCGGTCGTGTAGTCGACCACGGGCTTCAAGGGCTCGTAGTCGACGTCCACGAGTTCGACTGCGTCCTCGGCCACGTACCTGTCCGTGGCGACGACGAGCGCGACAGGGTCGCCCACGAAGCGCGCCTCACCCTCGGCGAGCGGGGGGCGGGGGGTGTCTGGAACGTCCTTGCCCATCAGGGTGTACCAGTGCTCTCGCACGCCAGGGTTGAGATCCGAAGCGACGAACACGGCTCGCACGCCTGGGAGCGCCAGCGCCGCCGCTGTGTCCACCCCCCGGATGCGAGCGCGCGCGAAGGGGCTCCGAACGAAACAAGCGTGAAGCATTCCCGGCCTTGAGACGTCGTCTACGAACGTGCCGTGGCCTGTGAGCAATCGCGGATCCTCTACCCGCCGGACGCGGGCCCCGACGTAGCGGGCCGCTGCGGTCTCGGTGCTGGTCATCTGGGCGGCCTCCTCGAGCAAAATCTAGAACAGGATTTTGAGTTGACAACTAGGGCGACTAGAACGTGCTCGGGCGTCAGCTGCAGAATAGGAGTGATCGATGGGAGAGCTCGACGGCAAGATCGCCGTCATCACGGGCGCGGGCTCGGGCATGGGGCGTGCTTCGTCGCGCATCTTCCTGCGAGAGGGCGCCAAGGTCCTTGGCGCCGACATCAGCGGCCGCGAAAAGGAGACCGCAGAAGAGCTCGGTGACTCCTTCGTTCCCTTCCACGCGGACGTTTCGCAGGAGCCCGATGTGGAGGCCATGTTCGCTGAAGCCCTGAAGACGTTCGGAAAAGTGGACGCCGTCCTGAACGTCGCCGGTATCGGCGCGGCCGCGAGGATGGCCGATGTGACCGTGGACGAATTGGACCGGATCATGGCCGTGAACCTGCGGGGCGTGATGCTGGGCACCAAGCACGCGATCCGCACGATGGTCCCGAGCGGTGGTGGCTCCATCATCAATTGGTCGTCCGCAGGAGGCATCAACGGCTCGAAGATGCCCACAGGCATCTACAGCGCCTCGAAGGCGGGCGTGATCGCTCTCACGAAACAAGCCGCGATCGAGTACGCGACCGACGGCATCAGGGCGAACGCCATCTGCCCCGGCCTCATCGTGACGGAACTGTCCGGTGGGCGCGAGGCAATAGAGAAGTTCCCACAGCTAGTCCAGGGCGCCCCGATGCAGCGAGCCGGCGAACCCGAGGAAGTGGCAGAGTTGGCGTGCTTTCTCGCGTCGGACCGTGCCCCATTCCTCACCGGCGCCGTGATTGCGATCGACGGCGGCCTAACCTGCACCGTCCCCTGAGATACCGGATCGGTGTCGGACAGATAGCGGCAGGAGGCCGCTCGGCCCGGCTCAGGTAGTCGACGCGTTGCGGTACCAGTCGCGTATGAGGCGCTTGTACAGCTTCCCGTTTTCCTGACGCGGCAACTTGTCTGTGAAGTCGACGCTGCGCGGGCACTTGTAGTGCCCGAGCCTCTCACGGGTGAACTCGATCAGTTCGTGTTCGAGGGCGCTCGGGTTGGACGTGCCGACTGTGAGCTCTACGACGGCCTTGACCTCCTCACCCCACTCGAGGTTCGGCACACCGATGACCGCGGCGTCGGCGACCGCGTGATGCTCCAGGAGAACCGCCTCTATCTCCGCGGGATAGATGTTCACGCCTCCCGAGATGATGACGTCCGCGATGCGGTCGGTGAGGTAGAGGTAGCCCTCGTCGTCCATGTAGCCGACGTCACCGAGTGTGAAGTAGTCGCCACTGTAAGCAGATGAAGTCTTGGCCGGGTCCTTGTAGTAGTCGAACCTCTGGGTTCCCTGTCCGCGCAGCCAAATGAGGCCGACGTCGCCTCTCGGCAATTCCTCTCCGGACTCGTCGCCGACCTTCAACTGGCCCTCGAGCAGTGGCCTGCCGACAGTCCCCGGGTGGGCGAGCCAGGTCTGAGAGTCGACCATCGAGCCCACTCCCTCGGTCGCGGCGTAGTACTCCCAGACGACAGGTCCCAACCATTCGATGATGTGCCTCTTCACCTCGACCGGGCAGGGGGCGGCTCCGTGGATCACGTGGCGAAGAGACGAGATGTCGTACCGGGTCCGCGCTGGCTCGGGAAGAAACAGGAGCCGGTGGAACATCGTCGGCACCATGTGGGAGTGGGTCACTCGATGGCGCTCGATGAGCCGG
>DAIQQK010000131.1:0-8654 GCA_036786835.1 Acidimicrobiales bacterium
TAGCTCGTCAAAGTCGCTCGTCAGATGGTGTCGGCTGGTCTCAAGCATGCGCCTGTCATGAATAGCGCCTCCGAGATACTGCCAGAGCTGGAGGTTGTTGCCGTTTGAGAGGGCGTAGTAGGCAGGTTTGAGGAACAACGCATACGCCTGCACCTGGCCGAGACCATCGTCAGGCCCACTCGTTGGAGCTTTGCATTCCACGAGAACGAGTGGAGAGCCCGACTTGTGGTCACGGACACTGTCAGCAAAGTACAACAGGTCCGCTTCTCGCCTGTCGGGCTCACTACCTAATGTCATGTCGAACGAGTAACCCGCTGCCTCCTGTTCGTCGTCGTAACCGAGATGATGAAAGAGCGGGCTGATGAAGTGGAGTTCGACTTCCTTCTCGGTTTCGAGGTGGAGTGATGTCAAGTACTCGAAGAAGTCGGGCGATGGTCCAGTATCAGCGCTAACACTGGCCAGAGGCGGCGGAGCCAGGCTGAGGTGGACCAAATCGTCAGCCTCGACCTTGTCGAGCGTCGGCGTTGCCACGAGCTTCTGGGCCGCAAACTGCTCTTGGATGCGCTCTTTCCGCTCAACGGTCCATCGGTCGTAGCCGAGAAGATCGCCCAGGTTGCGGAGATGCATCCTTCGAGTCTTCTTCGGGCTCGTCTCGATGGACCGCCTTATCGTCGCTACGACGTCCACCGGTTCCTTGTGCCTGTCCCTGGTCATGGCGCCTCCGGCTTCCGTTTACAGAGTGTAAATGGTAGGACGCAGACAGTTGGGATGCAACGGCTCTGGCCTCAGAGGCTTGGGACGGATGGTGTTAGGGGAACATGCCCGACCCCATCTCCTCAACTACTGCTGAGTTCGGACGTCGAGTCCGCACTTACCGTCACAAGGCGGGTCTCAGCCAGGAGGCACTGGCAGACCGAGCAGGTGTCCATTGGACGTTTGTCGGTCAAACAGAGCGAGGCATGCGTAACTTGTCGCTACACAACGTCTGCAAACTCGCTGCCGGGCTCGGTGTGGATCCGGCGGTGCTCGTGAAGGGGCTCAAGCCGCCGCCCTGATAGTTATGGAACAACGACGTGAACGCAAGATAAGTCTCTTGTGCGACTCAATAGAAGCCAAGGCGATTGTTGGCGCGTTCCCTTATGACACGAGCGTCACCTGACACGCGCGTCAAGTTACCGCGTAGTTCTTGATGTCCTATATGTGTTGGCGCACGATGGTTCATTAGAGGGGCATTGGGTCCACCTTCGCGAACGAGATGTCCGTCGGGGGGAGCGTGATGGAGGATGCGACCTAGGACCCGAGAAAGTGTTAGTGGCCGGAGGTTGGCTGATCCCACCGATGCACCGCCGCTATTCCCGTCTGGCCGAAGGTGTCGCGAACCCGGCTGCGAGGCGGTCCTGTCCATTTACAACGAGACCGATTTCTGCGCCTTGCACCAGCCAGAGCCGGTGGGCGTGAGCGATTGGGTGAGGGCCAAGAGGCACCGAAGGGTTGCGTGAGCGCGTTTGCGGTGTTCGATCAGGTTTCACACTGCATGACGGCACTGGGTGAGAAAAGAGGGGGAGTGTGGGACGGGGCTGATTAAAACTCACATTCAGTCGGGGGGCTCGTCCCGCCCTCCCCGCCAACCTCCAACTCCCTGCCTCTGCTCCTATGGGTCGATCTCTTGTTGTGGTTCCTCTACATGTTGGGACGCTCGGGACATATCCTGCGCGCTGTGCGCGGTGCATGCAGCAGTGATCTTCTCCATGAGCACGAGAGGAGACACACTGGCTTCATAAGTCGTCGCTCACGGTGAGGTCGAGGTGGAAGTAGCAGCAGGGGGAAAGCCAAGGTCGTGAAGCACCACCCCCTCATCGGCTGCTGTTGTCGTCTGATCTTCAGTTAAATATCTTGTGTCGGTAGCTTCGGTCGTCGTTTCCCCGTTTGCGTAGGCAGCGGAAACGGCTGAGGCATCGGCAGACTCTTTGAGATAGGCCGCGGCAAGGCGTGCTGAAGCTGTCGCCATCGGCTGTGGGAAATGGAGTTGCTCGATGGCCTTCGCGAACGTCGCGTCGACCCGAGCCATCGAAGCCCATTGTTCGGTGGGTTTGGTGACCCTTTTCACCAGACGGACCTCGGTGTCGTAGCGTCGCGAAGCAACGAGAAACGCTGAACGAAGTGCAGAAGTGGTGCTCGGTGCAGAAGTGCTACTCGACTTCGGGGTTCTAAGGCTTGTGGTCAGCAAGATAGCGCCGCCAACGACAGCTAGGACTGCCACTCCAACTATGGCACCGAGAACGATGGGACGTTGGTACCAGTGTCCAGAAATGCCATGCCGCACCCATGAGCCGTTCGTGCGTTGGTCTATCGCATCTTCGCTCGCTGTCGTCGTGGGTCGACTGCTCACAACCGCAAATGCCGCTGCACCGCGTTCACCAGGTTGCTGTGGTACGTCTCGGACAGATGAGCAAGAGGGAGAAGGTGAGGGGGTAATAGGCCTTCGCTCTTCACTCAGCTTCGTTCCGTCCCAATAGCGCCCCACGGCAGGATCGGCTTGGTCCCGATACCAGCCAGGAGCGAGACCTCGGTAAGCAGCAAGCTCCTGCTCTTGGGCAAGCAAAGACGACGTAGCCGATGCACCGGCCTCAACATTCTGAGGTGGTGGAGGTGGTGCAACGGGCTTGGCGTCATCCGGGTGACGCTCGGGCGGATACCACTTCCCATCGCTCGCAAGCCACCAGTCAGGACCACCTGAGCAGGCGTGTGATCCCCTCTGCAGGTCAGATAATGAAGTCGCTGGGGGCGGAGTTGTTGTTGAGGTCGCTACCTGTCGCCTCTCTTCGCTCAGCGTCGTTCCATCCCAGTACCGCGCCAAACTCCGGTTGGACGAGTCCCTGTACCAACCAGGTGGCAGACCCTCGTAGGCCGCTAACTCCTGCACCGATTGAGGAGGGGAGCGAGGTGGTGCAACGGGCCGGACGTAGCTCGGGTGCAGCTCAGGCGGATTCCACTTGCCGTCAGACGCCTGCCACCAACCTGGCCCCTGGGCCACGTCGCTCACCTTGTCCCCCACATAACGACACCCCGCCGCCAAGAGGATAGACGTGCTTCCCTCGCACCGCTATGCAACTACCAAACCGACATCATCCAAGAAATCCGATAGTTGGACGGTGGGCTACGCCGTCACCGCTCCCGACGGGTTCGATGCCAGGCTCGTGCCCCTGGCGTTGGTGGCCGTGACCGTACACCTGTACGTGGATCCGACCGTGAGGCCGGTGACGGTGAGCGGAGTGGCGGTTCCTGACTTCATACCGGCGACACCACCGTTGCTCGACACGCATGACGCCGTGTAGCTAGTCGTGGTGCTGCCGTTGTTGGCCCCTGGCGTGAATGCCACCTTGATCTCGCCTGCCGCGACGTGCGTAACGGTCACTCCGGTTGGCGCTCCCGGGGAACCGACGATGACCGGCAATGAGGGCGAGGAAGCTAGGCCCGTGCCTCTGGCGTTGGTGGCCGTGACGGTGCAGGTGTAGGTCTTGCCCGTGGTTACTCCGGTGACCGTGATCGGCGCTGGGGTCGCGTAATAGTGCAGACCGGTCTTAGTCACGCCGCCGTTGCTCGAAGTGCACGTTGCGGTGTATTTCCCGATTGCGCTGCCGTTGTTGACACCCGCCGCGAAGGTCACAGTCAGCGAACCAGTCGTGGTCGTTGTCGAGCCTGACGCGGCCTTCACCCCTGTTGGTGGCGCTGGCGAACCCACGATTACCGGTCCTGAAGAAGCAGACGCTGGACTGGCACCGACCACGTTGGTGGCCGTGACCGTGCACCGGTAGGTCTTGCCGGTCGTGACTCCAGTAACCGTGATGGGAGCGGCGTTGGCACCGGTGTGCGTCCCGGTCTTGGTCACACCGCCATTGCTCGACGTACACGTTGCCAGGTAGCTCGTGATCGCGCTCCCACCGTTACTTGCGGGGGCGGTGAAGGCCACCGTCAACGAACCCGTCGCCGCCGTAGTCACTCCCGATCGGGCGCTCACGCCTGTCGGCGCCGTCGGGGCATTGGCGACGGTGTAGGAGATCGACGCGGTTCCGGTTTGACCGTCGGAACTGGTGGCGGTGACGGTGTAACTATGGGTTCCTGGGCTGGAGGTTTGGAGCGCGCCCGGGCTCGGCGACCCGTTGGAGTCGAGGCAGGTGGAGATGCCCGGCCCGTCGGTGCCTTCGGTGCAGGAGAAGCTGGTCGGCACGGACTGCCCGACCCGGTAGGTGCCGCCACTGGTGGGCGAGGTGATCGTCGCTGTCGGGGGGTCAGCGATGGTGTAGGTGATCGACGCTGTCCCCGTCGCGTGGTCAGCGCTCGTGGCCGTGACGGTATAAGTGAAGGTCCCCAGCATGGCGGTGTCGAGTTCTTCGGGGCTCGGGTAGCCGTTGGAGTCGAGACAGGTGGTGATGCCCGGACCACCTGACCCCTCAGTGCAGGAGAAGCTCGTGGCGACCACCTGACCAATGGCGTAGATGCCGCCACTGGCGGGCGAGGTGATCGAAGCTGTGGGGGCGGCAGCTTGGTATTCGAACGCCCCGGCGTCGCAGGGCTGGCCGGGCACACCGGGACGCGGGTCACCGCGCTCGTCAGTGGTAATGACGCAGGAGGTTCCCGGCACCTCGCCGTACGCAGAACTGTCGCTACCAATGGCCAGCGTCTCGGGTCCGTTCGAGCCATTGGCGGCTAGGACGGGAGAAAGATCGATGTTCGGGCGGTTGGCCTCGCCTGGCGCCAAGTTACAGGAGTTGTCAGATTCCACGTTGTAGCCGTCGTCGGCGAAGGTGTTGTAGTAAGGGGCACAGGACGCGTTATCGATAATGGTGGCGAACAAAGAAATGGTGCCGTTGCTGCCGTTGTTGAAGATCCCGGCACCTTGGCCGCAGCAGCCTGCAGAGTCGGAGGCCACAGTGTCGTCCACGAGGGTGGCCGAGCCGCCTGCCCACATAGCGCCGCCGCCGCCGCTCGCTGTATCGCCTGTCAAGGTGACGTTGGTCAACCATGCGGTGCCGGAGCCGCTCTGCTCGATCCCACCGCCGTATGCCGCCGTGTCTCCCGAGAGCGTGTCGTTCGTCAGGTGGGCCGAGGCCTGGTTGTAGAGCCCGCCGCCGTCGATTGCCCCTATGTTATTTGAGATGTTGTCGCCCGTCAGGGTGAGGCTTCCGTCGTTCCAGACACCGCTTCCGTTGCCGCCGTCGGTGTTGTTGTCTCCTTCACTGGCGTCCCCACCGGTGATGGTGAAGCCTTGGACAGTGACCACACCAGCAGAGATGTAGAAGACGGACCCCTCGCCGCTCTCGTTGCCCTGGACCGTCGTCGGGGAAGCACCAGCAGCACCAGCTCCTAGGAGGACAAGGGTGTCGCTCGCAGGGACGTCGATGCTGTCGTCTTCGTTGTATGTTCCTGCTGCCACGTCCACGGTAACGGCAGTATCGCTATAGGTCTCGGCAGCGTTGATGCCCTCTTGGATGGTCGTGCAAGCGTCTGTGCCCGCAGCAGTGCAACCGGTCGTGGCCGTCCCGTTCATTCCATCGACATAGAGTGTGACCTCGCCCTGGCTGGCGGCGGGAGCGGAAACAAGAAACACACCTACTGACCCGAAGACGGCGAGGAAGGCAACTAGTCCCCGAACCGCCAACCGGCGATCATGTTTTGTCGTCCTGGCTCGACGCCGCAGTGAAACAGCCGACTTGATCATCGAGCGAGACATCTCGAACCTCCCGCTGCTCAGAGGACCCGAAACCGCGGTCAGCGCCGAATCTACGGCACTTGACACCTGGACTCATCCTCCAAGTTGATGATCTCGCCCAGCGTTCAATAAACAAACGGTTGTGCTGTCAAAGAAAGTGCGGCATGGAGTGCTTAGGTCGAGCGTGGACCGTCACCTTGGCGGCGATGCGTGACTCCACCAGGAAACGATGAGTACCACCCGCAACGTGCGGGTCTGCCCGGTCACCGGACGGGTAGCTGCTCGCCAGATGACCCGGAGCACTACAACGCCGAGGACCACGTTGCCGCCGCGAAAACGCCCGTTCTCCTAATCGGAGAGCGGGCGTTCGTCTCTATGTTTCGCGCCTCAGAGAACATGGGCGGGGACCCTTGGCTTGGGCTATAGATGCCGGGTCTTTGCGACTGGACCGGCCAGGACCGGATCGATTGTCGTCAGTTGTTCGCCGAGTTCATCCCGTCTCAGGTGTGTTATCACCCGATGGCTCATGTGCAATGGGACGCTCCGTACAGCCGAAACGGACCAGTTGCCTCACCTCCTTCGCCGCTTCGCACCAGGTGCCTCCGATCGCGAAGATGTCCGACCTTGCGTGCCAGTTCCCTGAAGTCGAGGTTCGCGAACGGAGCGCATCCGAAAGAAGCCTCCGCTCCGAGCAAAACAGCTCGTGCTCGATGTCGTCCAACTCTCAGCAGGCTCCGGGCCGATGAGCGAGTCGAGCATCGCTGCCTCCCAGGTTGTCTGGAGACTTCCTTCATAACTCTTACTCCGAAAGTCTGGGGGTTGAAAAGGGTCCAAAGGCCCTGTTCGATCAGGTGCTCGCCGACTCCCAGGCACCTCGGTACGGGGCGGCCTCACGAGTTTGTCGACTGCACAAAGAGAACCGGGCCAGTACCGATAACGAAGGCACAACGAAACGAAGGATCGAGGCCCTTCGGCTCTGAGCAGGCACCTACAGAGGTGCAATAAAGGACCGAAGTACCGAAAGGGGGGCGCCCATGGGTATCTTGCTCGAAGAAGAGCCTGGCCGAGCGTTCGAGGCACTCGACGAAGAGGAGTGCTTCTCCCTCCTGCATGCGAACTCCACCGGGCGGGTGGCGGTGGCGGTCGGGACGATACCTGCGGTGTTCCCCGTGAACTACCACGCCACGAACGGTGCCATCTACTTCTTTACATGTGAGGGGACGAAGCTCCACGCTGCTTCGAAAGGGACGGTGGTCGCCTTCGAGATCGATCACTTCGACCCCGAATATCGCCACGGCTGGAGCGTGCTAGCCGTAGGTGCTGCGAGAGAAGTCCACGAATCCTCTGTCCGCGAACTCGCAGCTCGGTTCCCACTCGAACCTTGGGCACCAGGACCTCGGAGCCGTCTCGTAGAGATCTGGCCTGACTTCGTCTCGGGTAGACGGATCACCTCCAGCGGACCACGTCGTCCTGCGATCGGATAAGGGCGAGATGCTTCGGCGGAAACGCCCGAGGTGCGACGGGACGCTGATCATCCATCTCGACCGAACCGCCACTTGCACGAACGAGTCCTGCCCTGCGCCACAGATGGTCGAGCGCATGATCGACTACCACTCGATGTTCATACCTTGCAGCGAGGCCTTCGACGCAGCGCGATGCCCGCGATGTGTGGACCTCGCGTGAAGGACTGTACGTCGCTAAACCGTTCGCCGAGGGTGTGTCGGGACGAGCGAGCCAGCGTGACGGATCTGTCCACAGCCCGAATGTGTCCTCGAATCCGGCCGCCCGGAAGATCCAGCTCAAGAGCTATTCGGGACACATTGGACGGAGTTGACACATTTTTCGGGGGAAGTTCACGAGGTCCAGTAGGGAGGGGTAGAAGCTCGATAAGGGAGTAGGGGAGCGTCACTCAACAGATAGAGAAAACGTGTCCAACGCGTCCGATGTGTCCCTCAGCCCGAGAAGCACTCAGCTCTTGTCGAGCACCCGCACTGTCACGGTTGCCACGGCCATCAGCCGGTCATCCTTGCCCGTGTCGATCACCCGGACTTCCGCCACGCCATCGTGCTTTCCGATCCGTAGGGGAGTAGCCGTAGCTCGCACCGGCCCTACCCGTCCCGGTGCGAGGAACGAGATGGCGAGGTGCTCGGTGGCTACGAGGCAGACCTGGAACCCGATGGCTGATGCTCCAGCGACGTCTGCCAGCGTCGATACGACCCCACCTTCGACTGATCCAGCCGGGCCGCGCAGGTCGTCACGGATGTCCATCTCGACCGCCACCGACCCGACGTCTTTGTCGACCACATGCCAGTGAATGCCAAGGGACTTCTGGAATGGTGTCCCGATGTCGGGGTTGCCTTCGGCCATGACGTCAGTCTGATGCACCGAGACCGACGTTGCTACCTGTCCCGCTTAGGGGACGGCGACGAGTTGTGACCGGCGATCTGGTCCCTGAACCAGTCCCCGATTGTCTTCGCCGCCTCATTGATCTCCTCGTCGGTCATGTTCGCTACGTCCACGACGAAACGCTGCGACACAGGGGGCTCGGGCGACGACTCTGATGGTTCACTCATGTTCCGGGTCCTCGTCCGATGGTGGACCCAATATCTCAACGAGCCAGTTCATGATCTGCTCATCTAACACTTCGTCCGACTTGTCGAGGTCGAACTGGATGTAGTGCCGCTCGGGTGGTGACTCTGCGCCCGGAGTGTCGGTCATGCCGCATCCCCATCCTCGATCTCAGCGTCCTCGTCGTCACGGCTATCGCCGTCCTGCTGATCCCGAAGTAGCTTTTCGGTATGAGCCAGCCAGGCATCTAGGGCGGCGCGCGTAGTAAATGATCGCATGTGGACCTTCTCATCGGTCCTGGCATTGCCACCGTGCCCGAAGGTCGGTTGGCCGAGCGTCACAGTCCCAGGTGACTCAGCTCGTCTGGATGATTGCG
>DAIQQK010000021.1:0-7482 GCA_036786835.1 Acidimicrobiales bacterium
ATCGGATTCGCCTATGTCTTGACACACCCTGTGCTTATGTCCTGGTTCTGGAGACTCCCCCCCGAGCTAGAAGTGCTGGTAGACGTCTTGAGTTGCACTCCGATGGTCACATGTTGGCCACGAGGCCGGTGATGGAGGTGTGAGGGCTCAGTCATTCGGCTTTGGGTGATGCACGCTTTCGAGCCCGGGCTGCCCGCACACTCTTCTCCAGTGATTCCATGAGGTCTTGGACAGCTGAAGACCGTTTGAAGTCAGCGAGGTGGTGTTTTGGCCACGTCACGGGGCTATGGGTTACGAGCGCCCCTTCAGCGGCGCTGCGTCTAGGGATTCGAGGTCCTATCCTCGCGCCGAGAGCCATGCCCGGATTTGTTCCGCCCTCGGCCGACGCGCCGCAACGAGGTCGCGGATCGATCCTATCCACCCCTCGGAGAGTGAAATGAAGGTTGGGCGCAACGATCCCTGCCCGTGCGGCAGCGGGTTGAAGCAGAAGCGATGCTGCGGGATGGAACGTACCGATCCTGGCGAGCTCGTCTGGGCTCGACTGCGGCGACTGACGGAACCGCTGGCCACGACGTTGCTGAAATTTGCTGTCCAGCAATATGGCGCGAACATCGTGGAAGAGGCGTGGACGGAGTTCGACGGTGACTCGGACGCAGCGTTCGACCCAGAGAGCATCCACTTGCCCGTCTTCATGCCCTGGTTCTTCTACCACTGGACCCCCGATCAGCAAGACACCGAATTCCCTGCCAAACGTGTCGAGGAGTTTCCTGTGGCCGGTTCTTACCTGCACAAGCAGCGGCGGAGCATCGATCCACTTTTAGCCCAGTACATACAAGCCGCTTGCGATTCTCCTTTCAGTTTCTTTGACATCGTGTCCGTGTCCGCGGGTGAGGGGCTCGTATTGCGCGATATCTTGCGCGGCTCGCAAACCGAGGTGATAGAGCACAGCGCCTCGAAGACACTCAACGAAGGTGACTTGCTCTTCGCCCAGGTAGTTGCTGCCAGCGGTGTGGCCGTCTTGGACGGATGTGCGCCAGTGCCGTTTCCGCCGAGCGAGAAGCGCCCCATTCTGAAGCTTCGTAAACTCATGCGCGAAGGTGCGTCACTACTGTCTGACGAGTACCTTCGGGACTGGGAGACCGAGATGCTCGATATCTATCGAGATATGGTCAACCGACTTGTCAATCCACCACCCATCGAACTTCAAAATACTGATGGGGACCCCTTGGCACTCTGCCGAATCAGCTATGCCGTCCCGTCAGGACGCTCTGCCTTTGAGGCTCTACAGCCGTTAGTCCTCGGGAGAATGGATATTGACGATTTCGACATGGCGGTCGAGGCCGGTGAAAAACCCGAGCTCTCGTGGCTAAAGGACGGGAATTCGAAGCACTCGAATTGGGACAACACCGTCTTGGGTCGAATCGTGATCGATGGCAATGGGCTTGTTGCCGAGGTCAACTCCGAGGAGCGCGCCCTTGCATTTCGGCACCTTGCCGACGAGATGCTCCCACGAGGATCCAAATATCTCGGGACCGTAGTCGAATCCATCGAACAGTTGGTCACCGAAAGAGGTCGTCGTTCACGCAGCGCTGCAGGGACGGAAGCTGCCGAGTTCAACGCGCGTCCCGAGGTGCAAGCAATGCTCACCGAGCAGCTGCGCAACCACTACCGCGAATGGCCAAAGACCCCATTGCCGGCCCTGGATGGGATGACCCCGCTCGAGGCCATGAGTACTCCCGACGGGCGAGAGATGGTCGAAGCGCTGCTGGTTGAATTCGAGAGGTCGGGTAATCGCCATTCCCCACCTCTTGATGCGTCTATCCTCGTCGAGCTCCGCGCGACACTTGATTCCGCTATTCCGTCTGGACCTACAAGAGGGAGACACCGTTAGCGCAGGTTCTCTCAACCGGTGTTCGGCGGATCAGCGACTTGCGTGTGCTTCACATGGCCTCCATGACTACGAGCGTTCTGACGCCGAGCCTTCGAGCTGCCTCCACGGCAAGAGGACCTCGTTGTCGCTCATCTGAGACCTCCCTCATGGAATCCAAGCAACGCGTTGAAAATGACTGTCATTTAGGGCTGGCCGTCTTGATACCCACGTTAAGAGCAGCCTCGATCATCCTCTCGTCATACGTCACGATGTGGGAGAGATCCGACCCAAGATTCTGGGCAGTGGCGAGATGCAGAGCGTCCAGTGACCGAAGATGTGGCGGCAACATCGTTCCGGCAGCACTGAGGAGTCGGTCGTTCAGTCGAACCAAGTCCAATCGCTCGAGCGCTGCTCGACCGCGAGCAAGGCCTTCTGCGCCTTCTAGCAACAGTGCGCGCAGCACTTCGGTTCGGGCGAGCGCGCTCGATATCAATGGTCTTCGTCTTCTGAGGTAGCGACGCAGCGCCAATGATTCAGGCTCGTCGATCACCAACTTCACGATCGCCGAGGAATCTAGGTACGTTGCAGTCGTCAACGTTCTTGACTTCGAAGGCGGCCAAGCACTGTCGATGGCAGCTCAATCGCTTGCGATCGAAGCGGCGGCGGAAGGTCATCGATGTCACCGCTCGCCGGTTCGATCTCTCCCGCGGCTCGCAACTGCTCGAGAGGGCTCCCCTCAGGCACTGGGGTGAGGAGAGCTACGGGTCTGCCACGGTCGGTTATCTCGATCGTCTCTCCACGACCGACCTCACGGAGCAACTCGCTCGCCCTTTGTCGCAACTCCCGAACTCCCACGCGAACTATGTGCTACTTATAGCACATAGGGTCAGCCATGGCAACCGTCCCCAGGGCAATCGTGGTCACACATTGGTCACGGATTCGCCGGACGAGTGCGAATGGGCTGTCAGCGCTGGGATGGGTGCCTCAGCATCGTCCCTTCTCCTGCCATATGTCGCCCAACGGTGACGAGCGGTGATACGAACCCGACGGGAGTTCGAGTCCTCCCCCCCGAGCTGTTTGACATCATCCCTGTAGTTGCTGGGCCGTGGCGAGGATTCTCGGCATCAGCCATTCGGCCACCACAAGCGATGTCGCCGGCTAGTAGTGGTAGTCGTCCGGTCGAAGGTCTCGTCCGCCAACCAGACCTCGGCAGGGCGGCCCCGACGGACAGACGCGCTCGCCCAGGTCGACAACGCCTACCCGACTCGGATGGAGTGCGGCCACCTCACGGAGGAGGTCGTTCATGTCTTCGAACGCCTCGTCTCGGGCGGTTGGCCGGTTGGGGTGGCTCGGGTCGACAGTGGGCGGCTCTTGCACGAGGACGACCTTTGCTCCAGTGGCGATGAACCGCTCGACACGTTGGTTCATTCGCCGGAGCATCTCCGCTCGCCATGATGCCGTCCCCGTCTTAAGTACTTTGGTGCCTCCACGGGTTGCCACGACGATGCTGCTCGACTCGTGGGTGCTGAGCCATACGATGATGTCGGGTCGACGGTCGAGGATCGACTGTTCGGCCCGTTCGGCGTCGCTCTGGCAGTGCACGGTGTAGGCGTTCAGGTTCACGTTCTGGGAGTAGTAGGGAGCGATCACTCCACTCACGATGCCGCAGCCGATGACGGCGGCATCGTCGATATGGACCGCGTCCGGCGCCCCTACGACCGACAGGCCCGGAAGCATCGAGCATGCCGTCGAGTCCCCCGCGACCATCATCTTGATCCGGTCCGTCTTGGCGCTCTTCCCGCTGTTGTGCATCGTCTTCTGATAGGCCTGAGCGAGTGAAGCCAGCTTTGTGGCAGACGGTAAGTTGCAGTTCGAACCGGATGCGGCGACGGTGATGTTCCCGACATCAGAGGCTTGTGTCTCCTCAATGGCGAAGCTACTGACGATGAGAGTGCTCACGATCAGGCAGGTTCCCATGGCGACGCTCGCCCATCGTCTAGAGACCAGTGCCACGGAGTGGCGGATGGGATTCTCGACGACCAGGTAGGTGCCGATCGCAAGCACCAGCGCGCCGAGCACAAGGGCGATGTTCTCCCACGTCGGGAGCCTGGCCCGCCCGGTGGCTTGAGTGGCGATGGTGAGGATCGGCCAGTGCCAGAGGTACCAGGAGTACGACACGAGCCCGATCCACTGGAAAGGTCGGAGCCGCAGCACCGATTCGACGCCCCATTGTGGCTCGGCGGTACCCCCTGCGATGACGAGTGCCGACCCGATCACAGGCACTCCCACGAGTGATCCGGGGTAGGCGGTCGATGACGTGTAGGAGACGGCCGACCAGACGATGCAAAGCAGTCCCAGCCACGATGCCACCGCGGCCAACGCGGTGGGAAGGCGACGGAACTGGTGGCTCGCCAAGGCGACGAGCCCCCCGAGGGCCAACTCCCACGCCCGGGTGAGCGGGGAGAAGTAGGCGTTGGATGGGTTCGAAGCCGTCAGGGCGATCGAAAGCGCATACGACGCCGCGCCTCCGATGCCGAGCAGGACACCGATCCGAACCCGCAGTGGCAGCCGTATGGCGAGGCTCCCGAGGAGCAGGAAGAGGGCCGGATAGACGAGGTAGAACTGCTCCTCTACCGCCAGGGACCAGAAGTTCTGAAGTGGTGACGGCGGCAGAAGTGAGGCCAGGTAGTTGGTCGACGACACCGCGAAGTGGAGGTTTGCCAAGAATACGGAGGCCCACTGGCCGTCCACCGCCGTGTTCCGTCCTGTGCTCGAACCGAGGAACGCGTAGGCGCCTACGACCGTCACGACGATCACCAGGCTGGCGGCGGGAATGATCCTTCGGGCACGGCGACCGTAGAAAGCGAGAAGTGAGGTGTGCCCTCGCCCCTCTCGCTCACGGAGGAGCACGCCGGTGATCACGAAACCGGAGATGACGAAAAAGACGTCGACGCCGACGTAGCCACCGTGGATCCCCGGGATGCCGGCGTGCCACAAGACCACGAGGATGATCGCCACCGCCCGGAGACCCTGGATGTCGGGCCGGAACCTACGGTCCTCCGGCGCGGTGCCAGACTCGTCTCCCGACGGCAAGAACCGATCGCCCTCAGAACGTGTGTCCAGCCCGACCAACCACTGCCTCCAGTTGTTCACTTTCGGGGTCGGCTAAGGGTACAACCGGTGCCTACGCAGCCACGCCGACTCGCATCTCGTGCGCGAGCGCGCTCACATGGTGGTCACAGACGCTTGCGGAATATCTCGGACGAGCCAACACCTGGCGCGATCCGTGGGCCGCAGGGTGGCGCTTCGACCTGCACTGTTGCGGATTGCCCGGACGCCGCCGGACGGGCTCGGCAGGAGTTCGAGTCCTCCAGCCCGAGCTTCTTCTGCGCTTCTTTCGCCGTGGAGGCCGCGAATCTCCGCGGAAGCTGACTCCCTCAGCTCATCGCGGCGATCGGGTGGCGCGCCGGATACTTCCCGAACGAGGCGAAATGCCTCGCGATTCCACTCGTGAAGCTGTCGATGTAGGCGAGCTTGCGGATCATGTAGCTGCGGGTCTCTTTCGGATCCAGATAGAGGTTGTAGAGGCGGCCGTGTGAGTACTTCTGAGTGACGCCCGTGAAGCCGCCCAAGTTCAAGCAGTCCCTGTCGTCGTCAGACGTGGATGCCACCATGAACTTCCATTCACCGACCCTCAGCGCCGAGAACACGTTCGTCAGCCAGTAGTAGATGTACTTGCGGTTGGAGACTCCGTCGGGATCGACGAGGAACGAGGTCTGGTCGACCCCGTCGATGTAGCGGTCCCGTGGGACCGATCCCGAGATCCCCGCCAGAGCGAGGATTGTGTTGAACAGGTCCATTTGGGAGAAGAGCCCGTCACTCGCACGGTCGGCTTCGATCATGCCGGGCCATACGAAGATCCCGGGTACACGCTGCCCGCCCTCCCACGTCGAGCCTTTGGCGCTGCGGAACGGGGAGTAGGCGGCGTCGGGCCAAGTCTCCATCTCAGGACCGTTGTCCGAGGAGACGAAGACCAACGTGTCTTCCATCTGGCCCGTGCGCTCGAGCTCGGCAACCAGGCGGCCGACGATGTCGTCGAGCTCCACGACAGTGTCCTTGTACGGGTGCTTTGCAGGCGACGAGCCGAGGAAGCGTTCGTGGGGATAGTTGTCGAAGTGGGCGCCTCTGGTGCAGTGGTACAAGAACCACGGCCGGCGTTGCCCGGCCTCCGGCTCGGCCATGCGCCGGATGAACTCGAGGGAGTAGCCGGCCCACTTGTCATCGAGCAGGGACAGCACGGGGACCGTGACCTCCTCGACGTTCTCGGTCTTCCCACCGCGGACGGCGTGCACGAAGCACTTGTTGAACGGAAGGTTCTGCACCCATTTGGTGCGTTCCTCGCTGTAGACGACCTCGGGGAAGAAGTTCGGATCACGCCATTCGGTGTACATGTCGGAGACGGAGAGGAAACCGTAGAAGTCGTCGAAGCCGACGTTCTGCGGCTGGGACTCGACGTTCTCACCCATGTGCCACTTGCCGACCGCCTGCGTGACGTAGCCGGCATCGGAGAGAAGCTGAGCGAGAGTCACCTCGCCCCCTAGCCCTCCGGGTTGTCCGTACATGGGAGGGCGCAGCAGCCCGTGACGCATCGGCAGGCGCCCGGTCATGAGAGAAGCACGCGAGGGAGTGCACGAGGGTTCCGAATAGCACGACGTGAGGAGGAGCCCGCGCCTGGCCAGTCGGTCGATGTTCGGGGTCGGCGCCCCCACGGCGACGCCTCCGCCGTAGCAGCCGAAGTCGCCCCAGCCGACGTCGTCGAAGAGGATCACCAAGACGTTGGGCCGCCGTCCGCCGGAGCGGAACTCTGCAAGTGCTCGAGCTGCCCTGTCTTCTTGCTCGGCGACCACGAAGTGCGGTTCGAGGGTGTCGCGTTCGACCACAGTCTCGGCCACTACCGGATCGTGTGCCATGAGCGCCCCTCTCGTCGGACCGGGCCGATGGTAGACCCCCGCAGTCGCCGCAGACCGAGGTCGTAGGCGCCATTTGCCTCGTTAGACCTGTCCGGTCGGCCAGCAGGTCGGAGTGTCGCGGCCTCGGCGAAGGTGTGGACCGACAGGCCGGCTTCCCAGAACGCGATCAGAACCACGTCGTGCGAGACGCCGATCCGGTCGGCCAGCTCTCAGTGGATTCGGGACCGAGGACTTGCTGTTTACCCTGAAGTTTGCGGGCTTCCCGGACGCTGCGGGACGGGCACCGCAGGAGTTCGAGTCCTCCCCCCGAGCCTTTTCTTGGAGACACCTGCGCAGGTAATCGGCGCGCGTCTTACCTGGGCGGATCCAGTGTCTCTGCCAGGGTGTCCGTTCGTTTTCGGTATGTTCCCACCCAAAGTCCGCAGGCCAGCAGCAGTGATACAAGGCCGCTGACCAGGAGCGCCCAAAACCCGTCCCCAAGACCAGTGAAGGCCAACGATGACGCCGCCGCGGTCGCCACAGCTGGGGTCGAAGTCGTGGTCGAAGATGGCGACGACTTCGAAGCTGTGGGTGGCGCCGTGGTCGACGTGGTCGACGTGGTCGACGTGGAGGTGGTCGACGTGGTCGACGTGGTCGACGTGG
>DAIQQK010000021.1:7582-35010 GCA_036786835.1 Acidimicrobiales bacterium
GTCGACGTGGTCGACGTGGTCGACGTGGTCGACGTGGTCGACGTGGTCGACGTGGTCGACGTGGAGGTGGTCGACGTGGTCGACGTGGTCGACGTGGAGGTGGTCGACGTGGTGGTCGTAGTCGTCCCCAGCGCTGCGGAGAAGTCCTCTTGGGACGTGCATTGGTGCATCAAACATATCCCGCCGGTCCAGCTGATGACGTACCACAAAGTCCCCGTGTTCGCCTCGTTGACTACTTGGAATTGAAGGATCAGGCGCGAGCCAGAGGAAAACGATTCCGGCGTGAGGGTGAACGTCACCGCTTTGGGAGATACCGAAATCGTGCAATTTGTCACGGTCCCACAGGTCGCCGAACCGGAGACGTATCTCGTTGCAGGCTGGCATCCGACGCAGTAAGGAATGAAATTCGTAATGACGACCTTGTTGTCGCCCGGGGCGAACGCGGGCGGCTTCACGGTGATCATGAGATCCATGATGTCGCCCTGCGGGACGAGCGCCCCATTTGGCGGAGCGGACGAAAGGACGATTGGATCGGGATCGATCTGATTCTTGATTTGATTGGTCGCACATTTGCGGGGACAGCCGCTACCTCTCCAGAACGGTGCGTCGTTAAGCACGCTGTTGGCGACGACCTCTACCTGGAAATGAGCGACCCCACTCACTCCGGCAGGGATCGACGTCGACGAGAAGACGATCAGCCCGCCTGAGGAGTCATGCTCAGTGCAATTGGACAGGGTGCCACATGTCACGGTGCCGTTTAAGAGTCGCGATCCCCATGCCTCGCCGTCGACGAAGCTCACCGGTCCCGATGCTGTCGACGCCCTATTGGTCACGTTCACGTTGAAGGTGACCCACTCCCCGACGTAGACGGTCTTGTTCGTCACGTCGTTGGGCCCGACGGACTCGGACATGGTGACACTCACGCTTCTGGTGGATGCCGCCGATGCCGCCGGCTCCACGGACAGGACGACGAAAGCACCTAACAGCAGCCCTGCTCCGATGAGTCCTAGCGCCGAAGCAGTTGAACGGCGCGTCGAAATTGGCGGCGGGCGCCTCACTCTCCCATGTAACTATGTCGAAGCCCTGGTCAGATACCGTCAAAATTGGGTAATGGGCCCTGCCGTAGAGGAGCAAGGAAGGGCTCGAGATCTACCGCAGGCGCGTGCCGTACGGGTCGGTGAACAGGTGGGCCTCTACTTCGGGGCGTTCAGAGCGGACCCGACCCGTTTCGAGAAGATGCTTCGGGTTCGGGTACTCCGACGACGGGTTGCACGACTGCCTGCCCGGGGTCTTGACGTCCTGGGTCCACTCAGGGCTGCACGGCCGGCCTCAAACTGCTCGCTTCCGCGAGCGACAGCCGCCAGCCTCTCGACGCCCATCCATCGTTTGCACAGATGATCCAGGAACTGTCGGCGGAGCCAGATGTGCCCGAGAGGATGGTGTGCATTTGGCGCACGCATCGCGACCTGGGAGTTCGCCGCGGAGTGGGCCGCCCGTGCGGTGTCGTGGCCCTATGCTGATGGCTCTGGCGATACCGGGGGGCCGCCAAAGTGTCGATCGAAGTACCGCAGCGCGAGGACCAACTCCTCGAACCAGTCACTCCACGCGATCAGCCACGAAGCTGGGACGACGTTGGCCTAGCTCCCCGGGTCGAGCCTGCGTATCGGCGATTGAAGCCCTACCTCCCGACGGCCGGGTTCGTCCTCGGCGTATATGCCGTCGCCCGGCTCGTCGCTTTCATCGGCGATCTCTTCGCAGCACACATCAACTACGGCGGTCACGTGACGGGACCCATGACCGCCTGGGACGCGAACTGGTATCTCCGGGTGGCTCAGATCTTCTACCCCGCTCATGCGGCGATGGTCAACGGACAGCTCACCTATGGTCCCGCTGGTTTCGAGCCTTTGTTCCCTGCTCTCATTCGGTTGCTGATGTTCGTGTCGCTGACACCGTTCGAAGCGGCCACTGTGATCTCGTTGTCGGCCGGGGCAGTGGCGACGATCCTGGTTTGGCGACTCGGATCGGTGTTGGTGGACGAGGAAGTAGGACGCATTGCCGCTGTCTTCTTCGTTCTCTTCCCTGGCATGGGCGTCGTATGGGGGATTCTGTACTGCGAATGCCTGGCCTTCGCATTGGTCGCCGCATCGTTGCTGCTGATGGCCCACAAGCGCTGGGTGTGGAGTGGAATCATCGGTGCTCTGGCGACGGCCACGAGTCCGATGGCTCTGCCACTCGTGCTCGCCGCCGTCGCGGCGGCCGTTGCAGCGCTACGAAGACGCGAGAAGCTCACTCCCCTGGCTACGGTCTTTCTGGTGCCCCTCGGGTTCGTGGGGTACGTCGTCTATCTCGGGCTGCGTTATCACGACATTCTCTTTTGGTGGCATCAACAGAACAAGGCATGGGGTGCCCAGGTCGATTTCGGTCGCTCGCTTCTTCGTCTGCTGTGGAACCCGTTTTCAGGTGGGTATCAGGGCAGAGGCTGGATGGAATGGATCGGGGTCGTTGCGGTCGCAGTTGCGATCGCTGCGATCGTCAAAGCAAGGCTGGCATGGCCTGGAAGTGCCTATTGCCTCGGCGTATTCATCGTCGCCCTTGTCAGCAACCAGCTCGGCTTCAAACCGCGTTTCGTCGCCTGGGCCTTTCCCGCTCTCATCGCCCTCGCGGTGGTGACCCGACGTCGCGGTTGGCAAGCCGTCGCTGTGCTCTTCGCAGGGACCATGCCCTTTGTGCTCTTGCTGTACACGATGAACGGCAACTACATCATTCAGCCGTAGCCGTCATACCTCCAGACGTCGGGTCGGCGCCTGAGCGGTGAAGGACCATCCCGAACCCGCTCTTGGAGTTATCGAGATCGTCTGGGATCTCCGGTATCGGAATCGGCCGAGACCCAGTGATACGAGGAGGGTCAGGCCGATCAGCATCCCGATGAGGGATAGTTCGGCATAGGGAGGGGTGAACTTCAAACTGATTCTCGACTCACCGCGTGGCAATTGCAGAACTTGATTGACACCACTGGCCTTGGGGATCACCGGGCGCCCGTCGACCGTAGCGGTCCAGCCCGGCATGGGAAGCTCGTTATAGACGAGAGTGCTAGGTCGATTGCATGAAACCTGCACGTCGGTCCAGTCCGCTGGACGGACTTGGCATCCCGGGTCGGCGAAGAGCGGCGCGGCGCCGGGAAGCTCGTAGATCTTGAGCACGTGGTCCTGGTATACGAGCTGGGGTTCAGGTCTGAGACCAGGCGAAGGCCAGGTGGCCCCACTCACGTCCACTCCCGAGGCGGGGATCACGACATAGCGCACCCCGTCTCTTTCGTAGTTACGGAGATTCTCGTTCAGCTGCCCTGCGGGTCCCGGCCGGTTCGTCAGCATTTCCTCCGATCCGGTGAACTGTTGCCCCAGCAATGAGAAGTCGAGGTTCGAATCCAGGGACTTAAGAACATGACGGACGAAGTTCTTGGGGATGGGCACGTCGTTGTAATCGAGCTCCGCCACACCGAAGTAGGAGCCGAAGTTCGGAGCTAGAGGGCCGAGGGTTGCGAACCGGTATAGACCGAGGTGGGACTGGAGAAATTCCACAGGAGCAAGGTCGGGAGTGACTGGACGGGGAGCCGACAGAAGAGGAAAGCAGAAGAGCAGGGATGATTGGAGCACGATGGACGCGTTGATGACGGCGACGCCGAACGACCTCGGATGCGAGCCCGTCGTCCTCTGATGTCGCACGGTGCGCAGGGCCCACAGCCCTCCGGCGCAGACGACTATTGCGGCGAGAGCTGCCCAAAGAGCACCTCCAAGCGTGTACGCATATGGATTCGAAGCTCCCGCGAGACTCGAATCAATGTTCCACGCGCTCTGTGCACTCCAGCCGATGAGCCCAAGGACCACAGCGGTGCACGCGATGAGAACGCGAGGACGGCAGAGCTTTCTTCGAAGGTCGTCCACTCCCATGGCCGCCAGGACTACGAGCGCCATCTCCCAGCTCGGTGCCGCATAGCGAAACGTGGCGACATGAACCATGCCCGGTAGCGACGAGACGAAACGCGAGATGACTGGCAACCCAAAGGTCACTGCACCGGCGAGCGTGACCCAAAGCGCGAGGGCGATCCTCAGGCCCCGGAGCCTGCGACCGGTGGCGCCGAGCAGGGCAAGTAAGAAGAGGCTCGCGTCCAGGTATCCGCCCACGTTGCCCCAGATGTCGTTCATGAGGTCGTATCCCCGGGCGGTGTGAAACGCGAGGATCGGCCCGTGGACGTAGGGCACCAGAACTTGGGCGAGGGCCTGGGTCGGAAGCGCTTTTCTGCCGATGGAGTTGTTCACGCCGAGGAACCCGTTGGGCAAGTAGTCCAAGGCCGCCACGAGCGATGGCAGGCTGAGGAGTGCTCCGACAAGAGATCCCAGGCCCAGCTTCGCCAACATCGGCCCCCTGCCTTGGCGGAGCCCCACGACGCGAACCACGGCCCAAAGTACGACTAGAAGCCCGTCGAGGAAGGCCGTAGGCGGGAAGCCGGAGACCACCGAGAGCCATATGCCAACAGCGAGAATCGTCCACCCGCCCCTGCGACGCTTCTGTGACGCGCTGAGGCAGAACTCCACGCCGAGAAGCGACAAGGGCAGGAAGGCGACAGGGTTTACAGGTGGGGCTTGCAGCCAGGCGAATGTCCCGCAGAGCGCGAACGCGACTCCACCCGAAGTGGAGGTGCCTCGACCCACTCCCAGGGAGCGCAACAGAAAATAGGTCGACCATCCGGCGACGGCTTCGAGGACGACATGGAAGACAGCAAAACCGAACCAGCCGTTCAACAAGAACACCAGAGGGAACAGCGACGCGGATTGCATGTCACCGAGCAGCGGCGCCCCCAGACCCTCGAGTGGGTTCCACCACGGGACGGTGCCGCTCAGCAAGCTGCGTTCGGCGCTGTGACCTAGAGAAAGCGTTATGAATCCCCCGGTTGGATCGATCGTCGGAGATCCGGGAAGGATCGTGTGTGGGGATCGAGATACAAGGCCGGAGAACAGCTGCACAGGGTCGGTCGACACGATGTGGAGCAGAACAGGTGCATTCGCCAAGATGCACACTGCTCCTACCAGGCAGATCGGCAAGAGGTGCTCGCTCGATCCAAGACCGAGGAGCCATCCAGAAAGCCTCCTGCTCCTGGCCGCTGAGGGGCGCTCGATCCCGCTGATGTACGTGAAGGTGTAGGGCATCAGCTGCGAGAAGTGATACCACTCACCTCCGCGAGAAACACAGCTTTCCGTTGGAGCCCGTCACCCTCAGGTTTGAAGATCCCTGAGGAAGGCCTAGGTCGACGCAACGCGGTCAGAAGACACCAAAGATGTCAGCGGACAAATAGTCATATCTGACGAGGCGAGCCCTGCTGGAGAGAGCGTTCAATGGCGGTTCGCAATGAGACGGGCCACTCACCGCCGCCAGCGACACCCGTTCGGGGGGCCCGGGCACTGGTTCGGTTTCGGCCAGAGACAAGCCCTTCACCGCCGCAGACGCAATTGGAGAGCGGTTCGCCGGCGCGCGTGGACCATTGCCTGTGTCACAACCGTGACCTCAACGGTTGTGATCGCGGGTCTCGTCTACGGAGCTCCAAAGAGAGCGAACGGGCAACTCGCCGCGAGCATCCTGGAGACCCAGCCCAGCCCGACGCTCACTCCACAAGCTCCCGGAATATCGATCGCGGACTCGACACAGCTCGACATGCCGGATCCGTTCCTCGTCAGCACGAAAGAACGCGACTTTCTCTTTCTCTCCACTGCATTCGGAGATCGAACTCAAAGCAACGTGCCCGAGATGGTGGGCAGGCCCGGCGACTGGGGATCGGCGCACGACGCGATGCCGGTGGTCCCCTCCTGGGCAATCCCGGCTTCCAAGGGTGGCCTGGAGTGGGACCCGGATGTGGTTCGACTGGACGGCAGATACGTGATGTACCTGTCGCCGGTCCTGCTGCTGACGCTCTCTCCTCGTCCCACCCACTGTCTGGGAGTGGCCACGTCGAACTCGCTTTCAGGCCCGTTCACTCCTGTGCCGGGCCCGCCAATCGTGTGCCAGCTGTCCCTGGGAGGGGATATCGACGCTGACATGATCCAAGATCCCGAAGGACCTCGTGGGCCCGCACACCCCAACTATCTGGTTTGGAAGTCCGACAACAACAACCTTCCGGGATCGGCGCCCACGACCATCTGGGCTGCCGCGCTCTCAGACGACGGACTGACTGTCGACGGACCACCTGTTCAGATCTTCACTCCTACTCAGCCCTGGGAACAGCCAGTGCTGGAGGCCCCGCAGATGGTGAAGTCGCCCTATGGCACCGACTGGCTCTTCTTCTCGGCAGGCACCGGGTTCGCTACGTCTGGTTATGCGATCGGCGCCGCAAAGTGTCAGGGTCCTCTTGGTCCTTGTCGAGACGTATCGACGACGCCTCTAATCAGCTCCAATCTTCAAGGCCCGGGCCCCGGCGAAGAGACAGTCTTCGTGGCTCCTGATGGCGGCACCTGGGTTCTTTACAGCCCGTGGCACGCTGCAGTCCTGTCGGCGCTGTTCCGACCCGTCGAGGCGGCGCGAATCGGATGGGACGGTTCAGGACCCTACGTAGCCGAGGCAGGTAAGTTCCCCGTCCCCGGATGAGGGTTAGCAGACCTCTCAGACAGCGTCGGCGTCGGCCAAGCTTGGCCTCTCCTCGACGTGAAAGAGCCTGTGAAAGATCAAGAACTTCACGATCCACAGGCTGACAAAGGCGGCAGCGGTCACGCCCAGCAAGAGGGCGGTCCGAAGGCCGTGGCCGAGGTGATGTCCGATCCCCAGTTGACGTGCCTCCGCCGCAGCGATGATCGTAGCCAGGGCACCGACGATCGTGACCACCCAAAACGGGACCACCTCTCCCATCAGGTGCGATCGCCCCGATCGACCCCAGACCCAGTTCCTGTACAGGAAATAGGCGGGAATACCCGCTATGACGTTTGCAAAAATCGCACATGGCACCTCGCTCCACATCCGGAGCACGCCATAGACGACCAAGAGCGCGGCAAAGTACACCGAAGAGGAGATGACCGAAACCGTCAAGTAGCGAAAAAGCCTTGCTCCGGAAGGGCTCTGCTGAAGCAGGCGAAGCTGCCTCACGAGTCCCGGCGTTCCGGGTCGTGCGGTCGTCAACTGCAGGTGTTTCTCGTCGAAGGCCGTTGCCATGTGAAATTGCCCCCCGATAGCGCGCCGGCTCCCGAAATCCCCTTCTCGATTGCTAGTTCCAGGGAGGACGTCTCGTCGCCGTCAATTGTGACGAATCGTCGATCGTCCCGACGCACGGCGTAGATTCAAGCCGCAGCGTGACCCGCATTTACCTTTCCCCTCCGGATGTCGGCCAAGACGAGCAGGAGATGCTCTCGGCTGCGCTTGCCTCCAAATGGGTGGCCCCGGTGGGCCCCGATTTGGACGCCTTCGAAGGCGAAGTGGCCCAACGAGTAGGTGTGCCCCACGCTGTCGCTGTTTCGAGTGGGTCAGCAGCCCTCCACCTGGCGCTCGTCGTTCTGGGCGTCACACAGGGCGACGAGGTCCTGGTACCCACCCTGACGTTCGCAGCAACGGCGAATGCGGTTTCGTACGTCGGCGCGCATCCGGTATTCGTCGATTGCGACACCTCCACCTGGCAGGTCTCGCCAGAACTGGTAGCTCTCGAGCTGCAGCGGCGCGCTCGTCAAGGGCGCCTGCCCGCTGCCGTGGTTTCAGTCGACCTTTACGGCCAGAGCGCCGATTACGCCCCGTTGACCGAGCTCTGCGCTGAGTACGACGTGCCTTTGATCGAAGATGCTGCCGAAGCTCTGGGCGCAACGTATCGAGGCCGTGAGGCCGGCTCGTTTGGTTCAGTTGGGGTCTTGTCGTTCAACGGCAACAAGATCATAACTACCAGCGGCGGTGGCATGATCCTCACGACCTCCGAGGAACTCTCCGGACGAGCACGATATCTTGCCACCCAGGCGCGCGAACCTTTGCCACACTATGAACATCTCGAGATTGGTTACAACTACCGTCTCAGCAACCTTCTTGCGGCTCTGGGAAGAGCGCAGCTGCGCCGCCTCGACCAGCTCATTGCAAGACGCCGCCATGTCAACGAGGCGTACCGCTCAAGCCTCTCGAGTATTCCCGGGATCTCCTTCATGCCGATAGCCGACTACGGAGTACCCAACTATTGGCTGTCGTGTCTCCTCATCGATCCTGCCGAGTTCGGCGCGACTCGAGATGATGTCCGTGTCTTTCTCGAGAAGCAAGACATCGAGTCGCGCCCGACCTGGAAGCCACTGCACCTCCAGCCGGTCTTCTCCGGCTGCGATGTAGTGGGGGGCGAAAATGCCGCTCGAATCTTCGAGCGTGGGCTTTGTCTACCGAGTGGATCGACCTTGGAAGATTCCGACATAGAACGCATAATCGATCTCGTCAGTTCCTCGGCCTCATGATTTCATTGCAACGACCACGTCTTGAAGAATGAAGCCGGGGTGGATCGGCTCGACGATTGTAAGCCCGCTTTTTGCGTGAGCCTGTCGGACGAAACTGTTGCTGTAGGCGATCAGGTCGTCGGGGTCATCGTGTGCCCTGACCGCGAAGTCCCCTGAGGCATCGCGGTGCATCTCGTCTGTCCCTGGGTGGGAAAACGCGGTGCCGTCGTCGTTGATTACTACCCACGTGGAATAGCTGATTCCGCCGTGGCGCAGAACTCGGCCTGTCTGCCGAAGATAGTTCGTCATGACCTCGGGCTGGAGATGCGTGTACACCGAGTGAGCGAGGACGAAATCGAATGTCTCGTCGGGGTAGGGGAACACGAACTCCGATGCAGAAGGAAGACTTGGGTCGCGTGCGTAAGAGGTGTTGAACAACGGTGTCACCTGAAAGCGAAAGTTGGGGAACAAGGGCGTGATCTCGTCACGGCACCAACCCACAACGTCGTCGCGGACGTCGAAGCCTTCGTAACGTGCGTCACTCCGTAGATAGCCGCACAAATACCTGGCCGTACGTCCAACACCGCAACCGACGTCCAAGACATGATGGTCCGGTCGTAGCCCGGCCATGTTCATGCGACCCATCGTCGTCAGGGCTACGTCGTCAAAATGCTCGGCTGGGCCCACGAGCAACGAGCGCGGCGGCAACGGAATTCTGCTCTCCTCGGCCCAGAGTCCGGTGGGGCGCCCCGAAGGGTTAGGATGAGCTCTTCGGGTCCAGCGCGCGAGGATAGACGTCCCGTACGCGCGCACCTTGTTCAATGTGGTCAACAGTTCGCCTCCTGCGTACCCGTACCCGTATCGTAGGGCCACACGGTCTAGTCGAGGACAAACGATCATGAGTTCTTCTGGCTTGGTGCGGTTGCGGAGAGGCTTCGAGCGTCGGTTGCGCAACGTTCGTCCCTACCGCGCGGTCGTAATCAACCGCTTTCACGACCTCTTCTATTCCGATTTGCAAGGCCACAAGACCTGGCGCGAATCGACATTCCTCGGCACCACCATCCGCAAGAATCCTCTCGACCTGTGGATCTACCAGGAGATCATCTACGAGGTGAAGCCGGAGCTCATAATCGAGACTGGAACGCTCCACGGCGGCAGCGCCTATTACCTGGCCAGGCTCTGTGATTGGATGGACCGCGGGTCGGTCGTCACGATCGACGTCAAGGAGCGCCCGCAACGTCCCGCCCACCCGAGGATCACCTATCTCACGGGTTCGAGCACGGCGCGCGAGATCGTGCGGGAAGTAGAGGACAGAGCCAGAAGCGCCGATTCAGTCCTCGTGCTCTTGGACTCGGACCACTCGGAGGCCCACGTCAGAGAGGAGCTCCGCCTCTACTCGCCGCTCGTCACCCCGGGCAGCTACCTCATCGTCGAGGACACCAATGTGAACGGTCATCCCGTGACCTTCGACTACGGGCCAGGGCCGATGGAGGCCGTCGAAACTTTTTTGTCCGAAAGGTCGGACTTCGAGGTCGACCGGAGTCGGGAAAGACTGCTGATGACGTTCAACCCCGAGGGATTCCTCAGGCGTCGCTAGCGGCACAAGTCGCTTGCTCAGGGTCAGTGCGCATCGTTTGGGCGAATCGCCCGCCCTAACCCGACGCGATCATCTGAATTGAGGATGTTGGGTCATCGGATGGTCACTTATCTTGGCCCGGCAGAGCTCTTGGAGGATCGAGATCAAAAACATTGGCGTTGGTGCCGTTCTTCTGGGTCTTGCAGCCAGCTTTGCTCTCGCGGTACCGGCTGCGGCCGCCTCTGGAGGAGTCGACCATTGGGGCGTGTTCCTCAGACCCTCCAACGGTCAAGAGTTCGTTCCCACCGCTGTGGCCGGCCTCCCACCCGACATCGTTGCGATCCAGGCCGGTAACTCGTCGGGCATGGCGCTCGACTCTCTGGGACATGTTTGGACGTGGGGGGACGAGACCGGTGGGGCCCTAGGGAACGGGCGGTCGTCCGGCTACCGCGCGTACGCCCGGCAGGTGCAGGGTCTTCCAAAGATCGTGGCCATGGGTGAGAATTACGACACGGACGTGGCGATCGCTGCCAACGGTGCCGCCTGGGGATGGGGGATCAACAACTTCGGCTCCCTGTGCACCACCGGCGAGCACACGACACCGGTAAGGCTGATGGCCCTCTCCGACGTCGTCGCCGCGGAGGGAGGCGGCGGCCACATGCTCTATCTGACCGGCAACGGAACAGTGAAATCGTGTGGCCTCAACGCGAACGGTGAGCTCGGAGTCGGGACCTTCATGAACAGCTCGTCCCCGGTGACGGTGCTGCTTCCGGGTCCGGCAAGCTCCATATCAGCTGGCATGGAGACCTCGACAGCGATTCTGACCAACGGCCAGGTCTGGGACTGGGGCTGGAACGCATTCGGGCAGGTCGGGAACGGAACCACCTCCGACGCCAACGTGCCGCAGCACGTGGTACTCCCCGCAGCTGCCCTGCAGGTTGGCGACGGCGGGAACGACTTCACGGACGGCCAGTCGATTGCTTTGCTTTCAAACGGGCAGGTCTGGGGTTGGGGAAACGACCAATGGGGTCAGCTCGGTGACGGACTCAAACGGGCCGTCGTCTCCAGACCCGTACGCGCCACAAAGCTCAGCACCCTCTCCATTGCCAAGGTAGTAAGCGGAGGATCACACTCTTTGGTCCTCGACGGCGCCGGCAATGTCTACGGCTTCGGAAACAACACTTCGGGTCAGGTGGGAAGCGGCAGCGGCGAGAGAGTGGTCCTCGATCCGACCAAGGTCGTCACGGGGGCGACCGCCATCTCCTCTACAGAAGACAATTCGCTTGCCTTGACTGGTTGACCGGTGTCGCCAAGCGGTTCGACATCCGCTGATACATCCTCTGCTTCGTCGGGCCCATGCTGAGACGGCAGCAGCGGTCCTCGTCAGGGTCGACGAGCCCCGTCACGACCCGACAGACCTCCTCGTAGTGCTTCTCGCCGAAGGAGCTTCATCGCCACTCCTGCGATCAGCAGGATGAACCCGGCCACAGCAAATGCCAGTTCTCCAGATCCAACCCCCGTGAAGGCGAGACTGCTCGAGCCGGCGGTGACCGGTGACGGGGGCGGCGCGGTGGTCGTGGTGGAGCTGGACGACGACTTCGTGACGGGTGCCACCGTCGTGGTGGTCGTCGAATTCTTCGGAACGGTCGTAGTAGTCGTGGTGGGTTGCTTGGGGATGGTCGTCGTGGTGGTCGTCGTGGACGAGGGGGTGGTGGGGACTGCGCCGCAATCAGGTGTCCCCGGTACTTGGTTCCATGCGCCGGTGTCCTTCAACGACCAGGCGACCGAGTTGTCGTTGTTGCGGAGGTTGATCCGGGATGGACTCGGGGTATCGCCGATGATGTCGTACAGGATCACGCAAACGACGGATGGCAACGAGACGGAACTCGGGTACGTGTGGGTAGCGGACCAGGTCCCGGAGACGAAGCCGTCACCTCGGGCGGGGGAGTTCGTCTGCGTGAAGGTTCCGCACGGCTTGGCGTGATCGTAGAGGACCTCGCTCTCGAGATTGCTCGGAATGACGCCCTTTGATCCAACGCCAATTGTGACGTGTGGTCCCGCCGTGGACGGCCCAGGATCGTGATATGTCTCTGTGTACCCCGGGTCGTCAGGATCGTTCCAGACGACCGCCCACCCCGCTCCGAAGCGACTGTCGCAGGGGTGCGTGGCCGTGGCGTCGATGCCCTCGTTCTCCGACGTCCCGAACGGCCATATCCACTTCCCTTGCACATGGACCGTGACCGTACCGTCAGAGTTCCGGGTCAATGTCGCGGTTGGAGTGGTGTGCTGGACAGGGAACGCCGCGTTCGCCGATGCTGCACCGGCCGCCGCAAGGACGATCAGGATTCCACCGAGGACCAATGAGGTCCACCCGTATCGCTGTAAGCCGCGCGCGGTCGTCAAGCGCCAAGGTCGTCGGTCTCGACGACGGATATCTGCACCCTTCATGATTGGCTCCGGCCGCACCCTAACGAAGCACCCCCTTCGCGGGCATCGTCAGATTTAACGAGGCGAATTGGAAGCCGCAGCACCACCGAGGAGAAGGGTTTGCAGCCATGCCGGTGCGAGGGTGTCTTTGATCCGTGTGAGAGACTGAACCGTATCGTCCCACGAAGGTGTTCTCAGCAAAAGAGACAAGACTCACGGGCCTTTCTTGTTTCCGCGTGAGGCCACCATTCCTCTCCCGGGCGCCGATCTGCCGGTCGGGCCTCCTGGAGCCTTCCGAGACGTCGCGTTGACCACGCTCGGTCGCTTGAACATGGCGGGCCTGCGCCCCGATCACGCCGTGCTCGACGTTGGTTGCGGTGTGGGCCGGATTGCCCGCTACCTGTGCGACTACCTCGAACGTGGATCTCGCTACGAGGGTTTCGACGTGAGGGAATCAGTAGTGAGCTGGTGTCAGACACAGATCACACCTCGGTTCCCGAACTTCCGGTTCCAATTCACACCCCTCTTCAACACGCTTTACAACCCCGATCCCACCTTGCATTCGGCGGCGAATTTCGTCTTTCCGTACGCCGATCGATCGTTCGACTTCGTCTTCGCTCACTCGGTATTCACACATCTCACACCGGACGCCGCCAGCAATTATCTGGGTCAAGTGAGCCGTGTCTCGAGACCCGGGGGTATCAGTTATTGCACCTGGTTCATTTTCAACCAGGTGCAAGGCGCTTACTCCCACCCCTTTACCCGCGAGATGACGAAAGATGCCTCAGGAACGTTCGCCATGGAAGACTCGAGCGTCCCGGAGGTTGCAATCGGGTACAGCGAGCAGACAGTCCGAGACGCCTACCGATCAAGGGGCCTCCGCATCGTCGAACCGATCCATTTCGGGTTCGAACGTCTTCAAGACGTGGTCGTCGCTGTCAGGGATTAGCTCGGGCGCTGTGGTCTTCTCGTCTTCTACCGCTTGGCGTGCTTCCTCGACCGTCCGTGTCTTTTCCGTGCGAGCACCTGCTCGATCTTGCGGTCGTAACTGGCGGATCTGGCCCGCGAAGACTTCGTGGGCGGCGCCGACTGTGCCGGCGCGCTCTGGGTGGGGGCGGGTGTCGTCGTGGTCGTCGTGGTCGTCGAGGTAGTCGACGTAGTGGTCGTCGAGGCCTTCTTTGCCCCCGAATACACCGACTTCGGGTGCTTCTTGAAGTATGCGGCGTACCCAGAAGAGGACTTGGTCGGCGGGTGTGACGAAGAGCAGGCACTGACCGAGACAGCGAGGACGAGCGCCGTAAGGGCGCAAAGGGACGCGCGCGCGCCACGACCAATGCATCCGAGCCCCCCGTCCCGCATCCGCCCAGACTACACGCGGTTGGCTCGACCGGGAAGGCTGGGCCTTGCCTATGTGGGAAGTTGTCCGGCGTGAAGATCTTGGCCATCGCCAATCACGTTGGCGCTCGTGGAGGGCTCGAACGCACTCAGCTCACGACGTGCCGGGAGCTCGCGGCTCGGGGCCACACAGTCGACCTCATCTACGTGAGCGCCGGCGACTTCACAGAGGATTGGCGCGAATTCGCCGGTGCCATGGTGTCAACTTCGGGCACCCTGCCGCGAAGAAGTGCACCGATCACGTCGACCTTAGGAGTTCTACGCGCCGTCCTGGCCGCACGGCGCCTTCGTCCGGACGTTCTCTACGTGTATCGGTATTGGGACCTGCCATACGCCACCATCGTGAGCCGGCTGTTCGATGCGCCGATCGTCTTCCACCTGTGCCTCCCCGTGCCTGCTCACCTCCCCCGGTGGTTAAGGCCAAGCCTGAAGAGTGTCAACAGCACACTTGCGGTCTCCAAGGACACGGCGAGCCGTTGGGTGGGGACGGGACTGCGCGACGACCGCATTACCGTTGTGATTACCGGCATCGACACCGATCGCTTTTCACCCGCGGACGAGGCTGCTCGCCTGGCAACGCGTCGGGAACTGGGTCTGCCGCCGGAGTCCTTGCTCCTGCTCTACACGGGTCGAATCGATCGGGAAAAGGGTGTCGACGTCCTGGTGAAGGCATGTCATTTGGCCGCGGTGGATATCGCAAATCTTCATTTGATCGTGGCAGGAGGCCCTTCTCTGGGGGCCGACCCACGGGATTCAGAGCGTTATGCGGCCGAGCTGCGGGAAATCGCCGGGGACTTGCCGGTCACCTGGCTCGGTCCTCAGAAGGACGTCGTGCCTCTGATCCAGACTGCTGACCTGGCTGTGGTCCCCAGCTTGTGGCCTGAACCGTTGCCGAGGGCCATCCTGGAGCCACTCGCATGTGGTGTGCCGGTCGTCGCCTCGAAGACCGGGGGCAACCCGGAGATCTTGTGCGGCTGGCTCTCGGAGTATCTCGTCGATCCGGGTGACGAGGTCGCCTTTGCAGCCTCGATCACTTCGACAGTCGACTGGCGTCTGCGAGATCCGGAGCTCGGGCTTCGATGTCGCCACGAGGCAGAAGAACGATTGACTCTCGAGCGAGAAACAGACTTGGTCGAATCCGAGCTCCGAGCAGCAATGGATCAAGGACTGCGAAAGCGGTGACGAAACAGCTCGGCCAGAGCCCTCGGGTCATGGGGGTAGATGCCACGATACGGGTGAAAGACACGTCTGCCACCCGGGCGGTGACCTTCGAGCAACATCATCGACAACCGGAGCTGAGTGGGCCAGGCGTGTACCAGGCGCTCGGTTCGCTTGACTCCGGCCGTAGCCGGATCTTCGGCCCACCACGGCCGGAAGCTGGTATCCGCTACGAGGGGGATCCCGAAGATCTGCGCGTAGACCGGCACCTTGTACTCCAAGAAGCCCAGCTCGGGTTCGTCGATGGAGCTGTATCGGGCGAAGAACTGCCGGGGCGCCACCACGCCTATGAATTGACAGCACAGAGGCTCGGACACCTCGCCGTATCGAGCGCGGACACTGCCCATGAATTTCTCGTACTCGGGTCGGTAAGAGCCCTGTGTCCATTGCCACCACGATTCGACTTCTCGGATCGGGCGAAGGCCCGAAAGGAGCATCTCCCCTTCTCGCAAAGGCGGCAAGAGGTCTCCGAGAGGTTCCACCGCGACCGTGTCCCATTGCGCCACGAAGATCGAATCCCAGGGGAGCACCTGACCGTGCTCGACGAACCATTCGGTGAGCAACAAGTCACCGTTTCGCCACTTCCATTCAGGATTCCTGTCGAGTGGAAACGCCCAGAAGTCGTCGAGGTACGCTCCGAGCTCCCTGACGAAGCGTCCGCTGTCCGCCGGTGGCCCCCCGTAAAGTCCATAAATGGCGACGTCCGGATTCAGTCTGTGCCAAAGACGCAAGCGGTTCTTACACACAAGTGGGTCTCGATAGAACCAAAACAGCAACGCCGTTTGCACAGACCGAGCTTAGGTGCTGTGCCCTGTCTCAGAGCATCTTGTCTTGGCGTTGACTGACAGCGCTATATGGACCTACTGGGAGGACGTGCCGGGACGGACTCGGGCACCGTATCTGGACCTCTGTCTCGAGACGATCCGATTCAATTCGGGTGGGATGGAAGTACGCGTCATGTCGCGAGACGACGTGCAGGGCTGGTTGCCTGAACTCGATTCCGCCACTTGGTACAAGTTGCCCGCGCCCAATTACAGATCTGACTACGTTCGTAGTCGTGTACTCGATAGATACGGAGGAATCTGGATAGACGTCGACACGATCGCCGTCGCCCCGCTGACAGGTCTCCTGGCGGAGATCGACCACTCCGGGATCGTGTGTTGGGGTACTGAGCTCGGCCGGTGCTTCACCAATCTGTGCGCCGCCTCGCCGCGCGCTCCTTTCGTCGAAGCTTGGGCTCGACGGCAAGACGAAGCTCTGGGGAGATCCGACGATTGGGCCCACCTCCAGTATTCAGAGCTTGCACAGAACGTGACGTGGGACCTTGCGCGTGAACTGCCCTGGAAGGCGGTGCCGATGAGTCGTGTGGCACCAATTCCCTGGTACGAGTGGCGGCGTTTTTTGTCGCGGTTTGATTCGCCCAGCCGGATACAAGCCGGAGAACCGATTGCGATCGTGCTTTGGAATGCGGTCATGGGACCTGCACTTGCCGGTGCTACTTCATCTGAACTGATGAAGAGCCGCTCCTTGCTCGGCCGGCTATTTCGGATCGGAATGGGCATCTCGCGATGGGAGGAAGAGGAGGATGTTTTCACGAAGCTGCAAGCCCTCTCGGATCTGCGGTTCTCGCTGAACGGCCAACGAGTCGAGCTCAATCTGCGAAGGGTCATTCGAAAGGCAAGAAGGCGGATCAGACGCTGATACACCCAACCAAACGTGCCGCCTGCCGGGACGTCGGTACGCCGGCGCGACTCTGAAGCAAAAGGCCCGCTCCTAGAATCGATTTGTGCACGAGGGCCAGGTGGACGGGTCGACTTCATCTCCGAGCCATGTATACGTCCGTCCTGGAACCGAGAGTGACGTCGAGTTCGCTGCTTCGCTGCATGCCAGCGCGATCTCAGAAGGATTCCTGTCTCAGCTAGGGCAGCGCTTCTTGCGCCTCCTCTACCGGAGGATCGTTCGCTCGGAGAAGTCGTTCCTGCTCGTGGCGGAGACGGAAGAGGGTGCTCACCTCGGCTTTCTCGCCGGTTCGGTAGCCGTGGGGGCCCTTTATCGCAGCTTTATCGTGCACGATGGAGTGATAGGTGCGATCACCGCTCCCAACGAGCTCCTCTCGTCCTGGCGGAGAGTTCTGGAGACGCTGAGGTACGGGAGGACGCAGCACGGGCGATCGAATACGGCGGCCGAGTTGCTGTCCATAGCCGTGATCCCAGCCTCCCGGGGTCGTAACGTCGGGTCCAAGCTCGTGGAAGAGTTCATGAGCGAAGTCCAAAGGCGGGGTGAAAACGTGGCGCAGGTGGTCGTGGGCGAAGACAATCACGCCGCGCGTGCTCTTTACGAACGAGCTGGATTCCGTGTCGCAGGACGATTCGAGCTGCACTCGGGTACTCCGTCGTTGTGCCTCGAGGTGTCGAATTGGGTCGACCGCTCCTTGCCCGGCGAGTGACCCGGTGAGCAAGACGGCAATCGGTGTGGTGGTGGCGCTGCCGCTTGCCCTGGTGCTCACACCTCTTGCGATGGTGGTGGCGACGCGTACGGGATTCTTGGACAGGCCGGCACCCCTCAAGTCGCAATCCAGCCCGGTCCCGTACCTCGGGGGGGTCGCCGTCATGCTCGCTTCGGCCGTGGGTATCCTGCTCGGCCGGCCATGGCTGGCGCTTCCGCTCTTCGCCGCTCTGGTGCTAGGTGTGCTCGACGATCGTTCAGACCTGCCCATATGGACGAGGTTCGCGGGCCAAGTCGGCGTTGGGCTAGGGATCGCCGCGGTAGTCCCAGGAGGATGGCAACTTCCCGCGGTTCCCGTCGTCGCAATCGTCTGCGTCGTGCTGATCAATGGAGTGAACCTGCTGGACGGGCTCGACGCGCTCGCGGGAGGAGTCGTCGGAATCGCATTGATTGGCTTCGCCGTGGTCCTAAACGGCGGCGCGAGAGTCGTGGCGAGCACCTTGGCTGCTGCCCTGGTCGCGTTCCTGGTGTACAATCGCCCACCGGCCAGGATCTACCTCGGTGACGGTGGCTCGTATCTTCTCGGAGCCACAATGTGTGCCCTCATCGTGTGGGCGTGGGCGCCTGACACTCGCTTGCCTGTGAGCACGGCCGGCCTTCTGTTGGTCGCCGTGCCTACCGGTGAGATCCTCTTCGCGATGATCCGGCGATTACGCGCTGGGCGCTCCCCGTTTAGTGGCGATCGCCGCCATCCGTACGACCTGCTCGTGTCACGGGGTTGGTCCGTCGGCTCGGTCGCTCTTTGCTACATAGGTGCTCAGGCTGCGCTGACGATCCTGAGCGTCTGCACTTCCGCATCCGATTCCGCGATCGTCCCGACAGTTGCAGCCGTCGTGTCGGCAGCCGTCCTGTCCGTGGCAGCGTATGCGTCGGGCGCGCTCAGACCGGATTCAGAAGCCACCGGAAGAGGTTCAGTCACCTCGTGACGCCCGAGGCCCTGCTGAAGAGAGTCAGGTCCTGGAGAGGCTCGATCGCCGCGGCCGCGCAGCCCCGGCGGCAAGTGGAGCCGAGGGCCCTGCTCGTGCGCCACCTGATCGGGTCCGGCGTTGAGCTCGGGCCCGGTCATCATCCGTTCGTGCTTCCGTTGCCGGGGGTACGTGTCAGTTACGTCGACCGCCTTACACCCGCCGAGAGCGAAGAGCTCTTTCCCAATTTGGGCGCATACGCCCTTACACCGGACGTGGAGGCTGATTTCGACACCGATCGGCTCACTGCCATCGCCGACGCGAGTCAGGACTTCGTCGTTGCCAGCCACGTCCTGGAGCACCTAGCCGAGTCTCTCGGGTTTCTCGCCGAGATACACCGGGTCTTGCGACCAGGTGGCATCGCCCTGCTGCTCCTACCCGATCGCCATCGAACCCGTGACCGGAACCGGAAGCCGACGCCGCTCGAGCACCTTGTACTCGAATACGAGTCCCGCGCCAACGAGGTAAGCGATGCTCACCTCATCGAGTTTCTCGAAGACAGGGGAGTTTCCCTGCTGGGAACACCCGAGGAGCGGCGGCAAATTCTCGCGACTCATCGGAGACGATCCATCCACGTCCACTGCTGGGATGACGTCGAATTCCTCGAGCTCATTCTGTGGGGGATCGAGCGCATCGGCTCCTCGTGGGAGTTCGTCGACGGCTGTATCTCCTTCGATGGAAGGCCTCCGGCCGACATCGAATTCGGGTACGTCCTGCGGCGATCTCAAGTTCCGATGGACCCAGTCGAGCGAAAGGCTCGCTTCGAGACAACGTGGTCGGAATGGCGAGAAGCCCAACGGGTCATGCTGGCGCCTCCGTCCTGGCCTGAGTTCCTGGCCCTCGTATACCGTCGAGTCCGCCGGCAAAGGAACCCGCTCTGATGATCTACGTCGCCACAGCTCATATCAACTCTCCCCAGTGGGCGAACATCCAGCAGCGATTCCTCCAAGAGCACATGGGTGAGCCTTTTGAGGTCTATGCCTCTCTCGAAGGGATGTCCCCCGAGGACGTCCCGTGGGACAAGACCTTCGAACACAAGTGGTCACATCCCGGGAAGCTGAACCTTCTTGCAGCGGAGATCAACCAGGTGGCTGCCGACGACGACTTGATCATGTTCCTCGATGGGGACGCGTTCCCGATCGCAGATCCCATGCCGCTCATAAGGAGTTCCCTGGAGCGCGCTCCGATACTGGCTCTTCAGCGCCTGGAGAACGCCGGTGACCCGCAACCTCATCCGGCGTTCTGTGTGATGGAGGTCCGCACGTGGCGAGCGATTCACGGAGACTGGTCGTCGGGCTACACGTGGACAGGCGGGGACGGGCTACCCAAGAGCGACGTTGGGGGAAACATGATTCGTCTCTTGGAACTTGCGCAGGTCGAATGGACTCCCCTGCACCGAACCAACACCGTCAACCTTCATCCCGTCTGGTTCGGCGTCTACGGAGACATCGTCTATCACCACGGCGCTGGATTTCGGCCGGCGATAAGCCGCCACGATCTGCTCTCGGCACCTCGCAAGCTTCCGGTGCCGAAGGTGCCCGGTATCCGACACTTGGTCAGGGTGATCAACGCCCGGCGCGAATACTGGTGGGAGCAGCGCCACGTCAAACGAGCGACGCTGCTGTCCGAGAGCATCATCGCGGAAGCTATCGCCGACTTTGACTTCTACCGGCGGTTTCTGACTCTCCCGGAATGAGCAGGTCGACTGTTCGTTGAACGAGCAGTCGACCTGCCTCGCAGACGTCAGGTCGTGTACGAACCGGGAAGGGCGTTGTTGACCAGAGCGTGCGTGTTGTTGGTCGACGCCGGATTCAGGTTGATGGCGGCCGTCACGTGCTGGTCGCCAGCGTTGCGATCAGAAGAGATCTGGACAGCAGCGTACTGATTGCTGATCGTGTCGTTCGTACCATATGCCTTTGCACTAAAGGCCTGACCGTTGTACTGGTAGACCACGATGCCTTGAGTGGTGTGGTACCCGCAGACCGACGTGTAGGCGGTGTTACCAGGCACTGTCGTGCCAGGTGCGTTGCATGCTGCGGGATGGTCATTGGTGTTGTTCGTTACCGTGTCGCCGTTCACCGTGGTCCAGCCCTGATCCAGCAACATCGCCGAGTAGTTCTGGTTCTTGAAGCTGTCGCCCTGGATCAACAGCCCCGAGCCCGTGGGAGCGGGAGCACCAGCCAGGTAGTAGACACCGTAGTCGTTGTTTTCGATCGTCGAATCGGTCAGAGACGAGCCGCGTGGAGCTGCGTCATAGAAGAGGATCCCAGCAGCCTGGTATCCCTGCGAACCGCAAGTCGCGTTGATCACTGTGCTGCACTCGTTGTTGGCGACAGTCGAGTGTGCGATGGTGCCCGAGGCGCCATTGCTCACCTGGATTCCGTTCTGAGCATTCGAGGTGTGAAAGCCGCTGCCTGTGACCGCTGAGTTCAGAACACTGCACTTCGAGTGCAGGCCGTCACAGGTGATCCCGTTCTTCTGGTAGCCGGCTACGGTCGAGGAACGAATCACTGCGGTGCCCACTTCCACGGGTGTGGTCCATGCCATCCCGACCTGGATCCCGACACCACCCTGACATCCGTTGTCGACCACTCCGGCCGCGGTTAGGTGTGAATCGGTGAAATTCAACAACGCCCCTCCCGCCACGAGAATGCCGTATTCGCTGTCGTAACAGGTGCTTGGGGGCCACGCGGCGTGGACCGTCAACCCGGTCATGTTGACCGTGACGCCACCGCAGATGCTGATTCCGTCCTGGTCGGGTGAGTACGAACCTGTGCCGGGCGCCGTGTCACACGCCGTCGTGGCATTGGCCACCACGGCCGGAAGAGCGACGGTGACAGCTCCCACCGCTACGAGAGATACCGACTTCGTGATCTGGAGCTGTTCGGTGTAGGTGCCCGCGCACACGTTGATGACCTCGCGTGCGCTCGCCGCCGTGAGCGCCGAGGCGATCGTGTTGTAACCGGGATGCGCGCAGCTGTTGTCTGCGGGCGTGGTCGTGGCGTGTGCCACCCACAGCGTGCCGACAGTAGACGCTGCTGCCATCGGCACCGCCACCAGTCCCGACAGAGCGATGATCATGCCGCCCACGAGAGGAGTTGCCATCCGCCTGATACTCATACCCGTTACCCCCTCTTAGTGGGGCGGCGCTTGGAAGGTCATTTGTTCCGCCGAAAGCCGCGAATCACCACATATTGTTTGGTCGAATTATGGTGCTATTCATCGTCACGCCGACATTCTCAATATTGATGAACTTCACGGGCTCGATATATAGAGCCGAATGTCCCGGGACGTACAGGCAGGTCTGTCGACGATCAACGGTTACGGCGAAAACGCTCCGCAACCGACATGAAACGTTCACGGGCACGCCAGAAGGGGCTTGCATGCATGGACGCCACCTTCAGCCGGGCATGCTCGATCTCCGCGCTTAGTTCGGCGATCTCGTCACGGAGCCGAGATACGAGCGAACTCGTCCCCAGGGTGTCCGGCGCATCGTCGGCCGAGTCGGACGCCATTCTCGTGCCCCCGCTCGAACCCTCGAGGAGCCAGGAATCGATCGAGGAGAGATTGGTGTGAATCGGGAGCATCCCCTTCCACTTGCGGGCCAGGACGCGCTCACTTGCACGGTACCCCGAGGGAACCCTCCCGGTGATGGAGTTGTGATGACACGGCGCATCGAGGACGACGGATCGCAAGTTGCGTTGCTGTGCCTGAAGGGCGACGTCCGTTCCGTAGAGGTGCCAACCCAGAGCCGGATCGATCCGCAAAGGAGTATCGCGGGGGACGATCATCAGTAACTCGTCAAGGCCGTCGACGTCCTGCGGAAGCGGCCCGTGAAGCAGAAGCCGGTCGCGGTGGACGACATGGCCCACTGCATCGAACGGAACCTTGCGGCTCCTTACGCCGAAGACTCCCGCGACACCTATGGGGCCTCCACCAGCCCGTGCGAGGTCCCACTGCCTTGCCATCCTGGCCGGCCATCCCTTGGGCAGATAGACATCTTGGTGCACCAGCACCACGAGGTCGTGCTTCGCCTGCTCGATTCCCGCATTGAGCCCATCTCCGGCAGACTCGCTTCCGCGAAAGAGAAGAACCTCGTGGGGACTCGGTTCGCGCAAGCACGGAGATTGCAACAGATTCGCGTTCAGCTGGGCGTCGTCGTTGGTGCACGAGACGAAGGTGATGGGAACCTCGTCAACAGAGCTGATCGCCTGTTGTGGGTAGCCCCTCAGGATCATGCAGTACGTCTTGAGGTAGCGGCGGAGCTCTTCGGTTCCTATCCCGAGAAACTCGAAGAGAGCCGCGCCGGCGGTCAAGAAATCGTCCGCGACCGGGAGTTCGACCCGGTCTGCGACTTCGGGAGCGAATCCAGCGTCCAATAGGAGTTCGACGCCACTTGCGAAAGTGAACAGGCGGAAGTACCCAGGATTTACGAGACCTGATTCGCTGTATTGGAAGATTCCTCTGAGCAGATTGCCGACGACGCTCTGATGCTGCAGATTCGGGAGAGAGCACAACACCAATCCTGAAGCGTTGAGGAGCGGACGCTGTCGCTCCAGAACGGCCAAAGGGTCACGTAGACGGGAAAGAGCATCCGCATAGACGATGACGTCGACCGACCCCGCCTCCAATGGCGGCAGCTCCTGCTCGAGATCGAGCACGAAATAGCCGTCGAGCTCAGTGGAGGGTCCGGCTGCCGGCTCCAAGGCGGACTCCAGTCCGTACACACGGCGCCCGTGCTGGGATTCCTTGAGCATCGGGGCCAGCCACCCGTGACGGGACCCCACTTGGAGAACGGTCCGTGCGGAGTCCGGCACCAACGCCACGAGTCGCTCGTTTGTGATCGCATCGAGCTTTTCGTGATCAGGCTCCTGCCCTTGCACTTGAACAAACGTAGTGCGTGTCAGTCGAGTTGCGAGTACGCCGTGCTCCGGCCTCCCTCGTTACGTGACTAATTTGGAGGCTTGCAGCGATTTGCCGGACCACTTCCAAGACGAGGACAGACGTTGACCAAGACTTCCAGAAAAGGCTTCCCGGCGGGCCCCTGGGTCCTGGTCGTCGGCATGCACAGAAGTGGGACTTCCGCCCTCACCGAGGCCTTGGGACGGTTGGGACTGTCTCTCCCCGCAAAGGGAGATATGCACTCAGCTTGGCCGGATCGCCCGACGTATTTTGAAAGCCAGGCCCTGGTCGCAGTGGACGAGCAACTTCTCAACTCGTTCGGAGGCACTTGGAGCGCGCCCCCCGGCCTGCCCCGGGATTGGGAGAAGTCACGTGCCGTCACCGACCTGGCCTCCACGGCGGAGCTGGCCGCGTGGAGGGCGTTCCCCGGTGACGGGCCGCTGGCATGGAAGGACCCGAGGCTGTGTCTGCTTCTGCCGTGGTGGCGATCGATTCTTCCGAGACCGTTGGCAACTCTCTTCGTATGGCGGTCCCCGATGGCCGTCGCCCAGTCGCTTCGTTCGAGAAACCACTTCGTACTGAGCCATGGCCATGCGCTCTGGGAGCTGTACAACCGCCACGCTCTGGCCGCCCTGGGTGGCCATCGAGCCTTGGTCATGAATTACGAGGAGATGGTCCAAGATCCGGTGGCGACCATGACCGACGTCGCCGACTGGCTCTACTACCAAGGCTGTCTCTCGTCGAGGAAGGATCGCGCAGAGATCGAATCCGCCTCCGCCTCAGTCACCGAGAGTCTCGTCCGGCACGGAGGTGAAGGAGACATCCCCGAGATCCTCCTCCAAGAAGTCGAAATCCTGAGGAGTCTCGTCGGTGCGCACGAGCGCCTGCCGGACGTCGAATTCCCCCCGCCTCCTGCTTGGATGGGTGATGCAATCCTCCAGCGACAGATGTACGAGACCGTCTACGCGCAGTACCTCCGCTATGCCAAATGGCGGAGAAAGATCCCGATTCTGCGCGGTGCGAGCGTCCGGTCCTCGAGGAAGCCACAGCAGGGTGACGCCGTTGGTGGCGGGGGAGAGACACGGGTTGGATCCGGGCGAGATGGAAAGCTAATTGCCGGGCCGAACGCTTAGGCCGGCGCCCTGAACGAAATCGACGCGTGGCTCGCAGCGTCGTCAAAATTTATGAATGAGTGCGCGATCGGTAACTTTCGCGATCCGTAAGTAGCCCGCGGGAACCTATGATCCTGTGGTGGCGAGAACACTCGACGAGGTAGAAACCCCTTCGTCGGAGACAGGAGTCCCTCCGTCTCCGGCCAATCGGGAACCTCGCCTCCCGCGTGTCGACCCTCATGTCGACAACAGAAAACGCTTCATTCGTGCTGTCTCGATCGCATGGGCCATCGCCGCCGTGCCGTTCCTGTACGTGCTCATGGACGAGTTCACGGGAACCCTCCACCCGCTGCGGCTTCTGGGACCGAACGACTTCTACGACCTGCAGGCACGCGCCATGCTCCACGGACACCTTTGGGTCAAGACGCACTCGCTCAGCATCGAAGGGTTCGTTCACGGTGGCCACACGTACACCTACTTCGGAGTATTCCCGTCGCTCTTGCGAATCCCCGTTCTCTTGGTCGCACCGGGTCTGGAAGGCAAGCTCACCACCCCTTCGATGCTGCTTGCATGGATAGTGGCCTGCTCTTTCACCGTCCTGCTTCTGTGGCGGGTTCGCGTCATGATCCGGGGATCGGCATTGCTGGGGCGTGTGGAAGCCGCCACCTACGGCATCCTCGTCGCAACCGTGGCGGGCGGGTCGATTCTCCTCTTCCTCGCTGCAGCACCGTGGGTCTACAACGAGGACCTCGCCTGGAGTGTCGCCCTGGTTCTCGGAACACTGTTCGCCCTGCTGGGAGTTCTGGAACGTCCTAGTACGCGTCGCGTGCTCCTGGCCGGAGTGCTTCTTGCGGCCGTCAGCCTCGACCGTTTGCCCACGGGCTGGGCATGCGTGCTGGGCGCGTTCATGGTCGCAGGGTGGTTCGCATTGGGCCAAAGCGGTCGCGACAACAGGCGATGGGCGATTCCCGTCCTCGGGTGCGGAGTTCTGGGCCTCGCCCTTTCGTGCACCGTCAATTTGCTGAAGTTCGGAGTCCCTTTCGGGTTGCCGTTCGCGGACCAGGTCTGGACACATCTCAACGCGCACAGGCGGCAATACCTGGCTACAAGCGGGGGAAAGGGCTATGGCCTCCAATTCCTGCCCACCACCGCGATGGCCTACCTTCAGCCCTTCGGATTGAGGCTCGAGCCTGTATTCCCGTTCATCACGCTTCCTGCTACTCCCCCTGCTCTGGTAGGCCACCCCGTCTTCGACCGCATCTACCGCACTGCAAGCATCCCTGCATCCTCACCGTTGCTCGTCTTGCTCAGCATCTGGGGGATCGGCGCGAGTATTCGCCGGCGGTCCAGCATCGCCAATCGCAAGCTGTGGCCGATCTTGATCGCGGCAGGCATCGCCCCTGGAACGGCGCTTTTGTGGGGATACATAGCCCCGAGGTACGAAGCGGACTTCATGCCCCTCTTGGTAGTCGGGGCGATCGTCGGCCTGGTTCACCTCTGGAACCGGTGGGATCGCCGTACCAAGAAGGTGCAAGGTGTCGCCCTGGCTGCCGTATCGGTCGTAGCCCTGTTCAGCGTGTTGGCGAACATCGGGATAGCGATCTCTCCGACCGGTCAGTGGAGAACCGACCAGACCGTCAACTTCGTCCACGAGATGGAGTCGCTGAACGGAATCACCGGGAACCACATGGCGAGCTACATCAAGCGTGGGAACAGCCTTCCGTACTACGCGCCGGCTGACGAGCTGTTCGTGGTCGGGCAGTGCCAAGGCGTTTACATCTCGAACGGAGAGGAGTTCCAGACGATCCCAGAGCAGCAGGTCGAACACACGACCTGGGTTCCCGTCGAACAGGGGGCCGACGTCTTCAACACCCTCGCCGTGACGTTGACCGGCCCCATTCCTGACCTCGGCTCGGGGATCACTCTGATGTCGATCGGAAAGGACAACATCGTGGTGATTCCGAGCGGCAACAACGAGATCCGCGTCGGCGTCGAGGGTCCCCGGCTGACATACATTGGTCAGCCCTTCCCGGTGAAGCTGCACAAGACGTATCACTTCACGATCGAGACAGATCCGATCCTCGATCACGCGATCGTCGCGATCAGCGAGGTTCACCCCGGAATCGTGCTGAACAGCGAGCTCGTCGACGGCGGGGGCGGGGGAAGTCCAGCCGTGGTTCACGAGCAGGGCGAGACCGCCAACAGCTCGGCCGGGCCGATTGCAGTCCGCAACCTTACGCCCGCCGCCCACGCGATGCCGGTGTGCCACAGCCTCCTCAGGCTGCTGGGAAAGTAGGACACGTCACGAATCGGGTGGCCGGGGACACCTCGGAATTCATTCGTTCGGGGCCGACCGTCCGAGTGCCTCAGCAATGTTCGTCAAATCTGACGAGGTTGCCGGGGAAACGCCATCGGTACAGTTACCACGGAGAGTCGTAAAAGGGGGCGACGTCTCCACCGGGTTTCCGCCAGCAGGGGTACTCGGGGGTTTGGGCCCTCGGCGCACATGTCCGGCGTGATGCGGGGCCTCGCAGGCCCGATTTCGCCGCCAGGGGGGGATATCAGTGGACTGCAAGCGGGGGGCTTCCGACCGTGTCGGAGTCGTGATCGTCGCGTACAACGCAGCGTCGACACTGGCGGCCGTGCTCGACAGGCTGCCACGGAGCTTTCGATCCAAGGTCGCCGAGGTCGTCGTCTGTGACGACGCGAGCAGCGATTGCACGTATCAAGTGGGGCTCGACTACCAAAAGGATGGCGATCTCCCGCTGACGGTCATCCGACGACCGCAAAATCTCGGGTACGGCGGCAACCAGAAGGCCGCCTACCGGTGGGCGATAGACCACGAGCTCGACGTCGTGGTGCTGCTCCACGGTGACGGGCAGTACGCACCGGAGGT
>DAIQQK010000132.1:0-8538 GCA_036786835.1 Acidimicrobiales bacterium
CAAGGGAACTTGCACGACCAACCCGGTTTCCAAGGTCGCCGGCTTTCGTGCCCCCGACACACGATCACCCTGGACGCCGGGCTCGGTCTCGGCCACCTCGAGGTCGACCGCAGCAGGCAGGTCCACGCCCACGATCTCGGACTCGTAGAACTGCAGCACGGCGTTGTCGCCCTCCTTGAGGTAGTTGGCAGCGTCCGCCAGGGTTTCACGAGCGACGTGAACCTGGTCGTAGGACACGGTGTCCATGAAGACGTAGTCCCCACCGTCTGTGTACAGATATTGCATCTCACGCTTCTGGACGATCGCCTGTTCGACTCGTTCGTCTGCCCTGAAGGTCCGCTCGAGCACAGCTCCGGTGCGTACGTTCTTGAGCTTGGTTCGTACGAAGGCACCACCTTTTCCGGGCTTCACGTGCTGGAACTCGACCACGGAGAACAGACCCTCGTCCAGTGCGAGGGTCATCCCGTTTCTGAGGTCGTTGGTCGTTACGGCCATTTCGTGGCGGCTCCTGTCTCAGGCGATGCGGCGCCGTGCCGACCCGTCGCGTGCGGCGGTGCGGCTATGGGCGGTTAGGCGATTGGTGATGAGGCGATGCTGCGGTCACATATCGGAACGAAGTCACCGGGGCGCGACGACCGGCTCCTTGGTGAAACCCGTGAGCACCCTGCAGCCCTCGTCGGTCACGACGACCGTGTCCTCGATGCGTACCCCACCGAGTCCAGGCAGGTACACACCGGGCTCGACGGTGACCACGAATCCGGGAGCGAGGATAGTACTCGAGCCTTCCGAGACCGTCGGAGCCTCGTGGATGTCGAGACCGACGCCGTGGCCTGTGCCGTGCTCGAACCGTTCGGCCCAGCCGGCCTCGTTGATCACGTTGCGGCACGTGCGGTCGACCTCACCCGCCTCGACCCCGGCTCGCACCGCTGCCACACCCGCGGCTTGCGACTCTGCGACGACGGAGAAGACGCGGCTCATCTCACCTGCCGCGCCGCCCACGCTGAAGGTGCGTGTCATGTCAGAACGGTAACCCTCGAACGTGGCGCCGAAGTCGATGACCACCCAGTCACCAGGTTCGATGCAACGGGGCGAGGGTTGGTGGTGCGGCTTTGCGGCGTTCGGCCCCGAGGCGACGATCGTGTCGAAAGCGCGGTCTTCGGCGCCAAGCCGGCGCATGGCGGTGTCGAGCGCCAGCGCGACCTGCTCCTCGCTGCGTCTCTCCCCCAGCATCCCGAGCACTTCCGCCAAGGCAGCGTCGGCGATCGAGGCTGCTGCCGCCATCCTGTCGAGCTCCCCCGCGTCCTTGACCTGGCGGAGCTGCTCGACGAGCCCTTCAGTGGGCAACAGCTCGACTTCAGACAGCAGCTCGGCCATCCGGCGCATCGACCCCCACGTGATGCTCTCGGCCTCGAGCGCGACCTTCCGGGCTCCGATCCCACGGACCGCCCCCGAGATCTGCTCGCGCTGAGGCTGCACCTTTCCGACGAATATCTCGACGACGTCAAAGAGCCCCGAGCCGGCGACCTGTTCCGCAGCCTGCGTTCTGTAACGTCCGTCCGTCACCAGAAGCGCGCAGTCGTGCCCCACGAGCAGGTTCGCCGCAGAACCGCTGAATCCGGTCAGGTACCGGACGTTGACGAGGTTCGATACGACCACTGCGTCGGTCCCCTCGGCCTTCATGACGTCGCGCAGCCTGGACAGGCGCCCTGCCACTTGCATGGGGGCGAGCTCCTTGCGAGTCGTCGCCAAGGTCGAGCTCACGACACACCTCGGCCGGCCCGTGTCTCGGAGCTCGGCACCTGCGCTCGACCCCCCAAGAGCTCTGCCACCGCCCATATCGCCAGGCGGTAACCGAGACCACCGAAGCCCGCCACCGTCCCGTCTGCGACCGGGGCCAGCACCGACGTGTGCCGCCAGGGCTCACGCGCCAGAGGGTTCGAGAGATGGAGCTCGACGACCGGGCCTTCGAAGCACTCGAGGGCGTCGTGAAGGGACCACGAGTAATGGGAGAGGGCGCCTGCATTGATCACTACTGCGTCCACCCTTCCTCTCGCCCCGTGCACGAGCTCGACGAGCTCGCCCTCGTGGTTCGACTGGTGGTGCTCGACGGCGAGCTGAAGGCGATCTGCTTCCTCTGCGGCGCCGGCAACATGTTCCACCAGTGTCTCGCGACCGTAGATCTCGGGAGACCTTTCCCCGAGGAGATCGAGGTTCGGTCCCGAGAGGAGCAGGACGAGCTTCCTCTCCTCGCCACGCTCGCCCCCTGACTTGGACGTCATGTCTCCGAACCCATCTCGGCAAGGGTAGCCAGGATGTCGGCCTCGGGGACCCCTGGAACGACCTCCACCCCGTCCGGACCGTCGAGCACGAACGTCAGATCGTGCCTTCCCTTCTTGTCGCGAGCCATGAAATCCAGCAGGGTTCGTGCCGACGCACCGAGTGGCAGCTCGGTCGGAAGCCCGAAGGACTCGAGGACTTCGCGATGCAAGTCGACCCTGTCGTCGTCGATGCGTCCCAGTCGGCGCGCAAGACGGGCCGCGAACATCAGGCCGATCGCCACCGCCTCGCCATGGCGCAAGTCCCAGCCCGCTCCGGCTCCGAGAACCGCGCCCTCGAGGGCGTGCGCCATCGTGTGCCCGTAATTGAGCAGCATCCGTTGCCGGCCTTCGCGTTCGTCGGCGCAGACCGCAGCTGCCTTGATCTCGACGCAACGGGCGATCTGCTCCTCGAGGGGTAGGTCCTTCAACCACGTTCCTTGGTCGGCGCTCGAAGAAGGTTCGCCGGAGCTGGGAAGCAGTGTCCCGAGAAACGCGCATTTGGCCATCTCGCCGCGTCCAGATGCCCATTCACGCTCAGGAAGAGTCTCGAGCGCCTCGGTGTCGCAGAGGACGGCTACTGGCTGCCAGAAAGCCCCCACCAGGTTCTTTCCCTCCGGGAGGTTCACGCCGGTCTTGCCTCCGATCGCGGCGTCGACCTGGGCCAGGAGCGTGGTGGCAACGTTCACGTGCGGCACTCCTCGCAAGTAGACGGCGGCAGCGAACCCGGCTACGTCGCAGACGACCCCACCGCCCACTGCCACCACCGCGTCCGAGCGGGCCAGTCCGGCTCGAGCGAAGCCCCGGCACAGCGACTCGATCTCGGAGAGCGCCTTCGCTTCCTCGCCTCCTGCGATCTCGAATCGACGCGCCGGCACGCCCGCGTCGATGTCGAGCTCGATCCCCTCTTGGCTGACGACGGCAACCTGCTTCACACCACTCGGGAGCACCTGAGCCAGAAGGTGTCTCGCGCCGGCCCCGATCATGACCTCGTAACGCCTGTCACCGAGCTCAAGAGGTACCGAGATCACGCTCCGCGGTTCCCCCCGGGAAGCGGCTCTGCTCTTGCGTCGTCCTCGAGGACCTGGACCACAATCTCGGTGACCTCGGCGGGGGTCAATCCGTCCACGTCCACGACTGCGTCCGCAGTCTCGGAGTACCTGGAACGACGCTCCGCTTCGATGCGGGTCAAGGTCGCGCGCGCGTCGACCTCCGTGCCCCCGAGCAGCGGTCTGGTGCTCGGGTCGCCGACCCGGGCAGCCAGAGTCTCGGGCCTGGCACGCAACCAGACGACGAGACCCGATCGCCCGAGAACGGCGCGGTTGCCCTCGTCGAGCACCGCCCCGCCGCCGACTGACACGACAGCCCGGGGCACGTGCTGGACCTCGGCGAGGACCTTCGACTCCTCTCGGCGGAACAGTGGCTCGCCGCCCGACTCGAACAGCTCGGCGACCGTCCTTCCGGTGTTGCGCTCCACCTCTTCGTCGGTCCCCAAGAACGACCACCCGAGGCGGCGCGCCACGAGCGGACCGACGGTGGACTTGCCTGCTCCCATCATCCCCACGAGGTAGAGCCTTTCAGCCACTCGCCCCCGCTTGCGCGGCCGATGAAGGGGTGGCGCCCATTGCGGCGAGGTACCCGTTGCGGTTCCTCACCAGCTCTTCAATCGAATCACCGCCGAACTTTCGCAGTGCCTCGGATGCCAGCACGAGCGACATCATCGATTCGGCGACCACTCCCATCGCCGGGACGGCGGTCACGTCGGTGCGCTCCTTGAACGAGACCGTGCTCTGCTTGGTCGCCACGTCCACCGTCTTCAGCACCGGCCGGTTCAACGTGGCCAGAGGCTTCATGCCCACTCGTGCGACCATCAGGGCCCCCGTGGACATGCCGCCTTCGATACCTCCTGCGCGCGACGTCTCTCGGCGGTACTCCTGAGTCTCCGTATCCCACGAGATCGGGTCGTGGGCCTCTGACCCACGTTTGCTCGTTACGTCGTTGCCACCACCGATCTCGACCTGCTTCACCGCATTGATGCTCATGAACGCCTGGGCGAGGAGGCCGTCGAGACGCCGGTCCCAGTGCACGTGGCTACCGAGGCCGACAGGCACGCCGTACGCGAGGACCTCGACCACGCCGCCGAGCGAGTCCCCTTCCTTCGCAGCAGCCTTCACGGCTGCGACCATTCGCACCTCGGCTTCTTGGTCGAAGCACCGCACGGCCGACGCGTCGACCAGGTCCAGGTCGGCCGGCCCGGGACGCGTTTCACCGTTGGTCTGCTCGCCACCCAGGCCGACGACGTGGCTCAAGACCGACACCCCGATCCGCGCGAGGAGCGCCTTTGCCAGAGAGCCCGCGGCTACCCGAGCCGCAGTCTCCCGAGCCGACGCCCTCTCGAGCACGTCGCGAGCGTCGTCGAACCCGTACTTCTGCATCCCCGCCAAATCCGCATGGCCGGGCCGCGGCTGCGTCAGGACCTTTTCGGGCCTGCCCGGACGAGGCGACATCTCCTTCTCCCATTTTGGCCACTCGGTGTTGGCGATCTCTATGGCAACCGGAGATCCGAGCGTCCTGCCGTGCCGTATGCCACCGAGAAGGGTGAGCTCGTCCGCCTCGAAGCGCATCCTGGGACCGCGCCCGAATCCCAACCGGCGCCGGGCAAGCTCCTCGCCGACCTCCTCCTCGGTCACCCGCAAGCCCGCGGGAAGCCCTTCTACGATCACCACGAGGGCCTTCCCGTGTGACTCTCCCGCGGTCAGGTAGCGGAGCATGCGAGAGAATTTACTGCCGGGAAGACCGGGCTCTTCGTGCTCAAGCGCCCCGATGGAAGAGCGCGTGGGCTATCGGGCCTCCCCAGAGCACCGCTACCACCGCCCCACCAGCGAGAAACGGCCCGAAGGGAATCCTCGTCTTGCGCCCTCCTCCGGTCGCGGCCATGACGAGAATGCCTATGAAGGCGCCCAGTACGAAGCCGGCCAGGAATGCGACGAATGCATGGCCGAGCCCCAGCCATCCGGTGCTGAGTCCCACGAGACCGGCAAGCCGCACGTCGCCGAATCCCATCCCCTTGGGCACCATTACGTGGATCACGAAGAAGCCGCTGAAAGCGGCCGCGCCCGCGATCGCCGCACGCGCGAGCGATCCCCATCGATGGTCGACCGCGGAAGAGATGACAAGGAGCGGTGCCACCAGGGCAAGGGTGGGATAGACGATCCGATTGGGGATCATGAACCGCTCGAGGTCCACTGCGCTGATCGCGACCAGTGCGATCCCTAGGAGCGCAAAAGGGGCGAGTGCGACGTCATTGCCGATCCTCCAGGCGAACCCTCCCAGGACCGCGGCACAGACGATCGCCATTGCGGCAGGCCGCCAAGGGTGGCTCTGTGAGGACCCGCAGGCGGAGCAAGGCGTTCGTCGCTGCACGCACCGCAATATCGGGACCAGGCCCACTCCGGAAGCCGCAGCTCCGCACGACGCACACCGCCACCACGGCCGCTCGAACGAGCTTCGCGAGCCGAGCCGCTCGACGACGGTCTCGAGCGAGTCTCCCGCGAGGAGCCCCCCTGCACTCAGAAGGCCCGTTGTCAGGGCGTCCACCGAGCGGACGCTAACCGAGTTCCCGGCTGTCGTCGGGGTTCCCGTTCCCTTTGCTACTCCTCTATTTCTTCGCAGGCTCGTAGAACGGGTTGCTGCCGCTCGCGTGGTCGGTCACGTCGACGACCGAGGTGATCTCAGGAACCGAGTCTCGAAGCGCCACTTCGATCCCCTGGGAAAGGGTGACCGTTGCGAGCCCGCACCCTTGGCAGCCTCCGCTCAGTCGCAGGTACGCGGTTCCCTCCTCCACCGCCACGAGATCGGCACGCCCTCCGTGCATGGCGATCGAAGGGTTGACCTGTTCCTCGAGCACCGCCAACACTCGCTGGGCGAGGTCGCTCGAGAGATCGCTGGTGGGCAGGGTGGCGCCGGCCGCGGGAGGGGCGTTCGGATTTAGGATCACCAGTCCGCCCTCGCCCTCGTCGGAGTAGTCGAGGCGCGCGCCCAACAAGCGGGCGACCGACGCCTCGGGCACCACCACCTTGAGCCCGTCGGAGGTCGTGACGCTGTCGCCCGAGCCGGCGTCCGAGGGGGCCTGAAAGTAGATGTCGTAGGTGTACGAGCCTTGCCGTGCGCCCGTCACCTCGACCCACAGGGCCAGCTTCTCGGCGTCGGGCTCGGAGGACCTGGCGTCGAGCACGACGGCACGCGCCTGCGTAGTGATCGTCAGGACTTCGTCTGCGACTTGCCCGTTCGTGCCGGAGTTGTCTCCTTCGGCCATCGGCTACCACCTCCAGCCGCCATCATAGGTTCGTGCCCCGCGTTCTCCTTCTCGTGCCCTCAGCCACGTACCGGGCCGAGGACTTCCTCGATGCCGCGAGAGCCCTGGGCATCGATGTAGTGGTGGGCTGCGAGGAGCCGAATGCACTCAGCGAAATCATGGGAACCAGAGCCCTCCAGCTCCCACTCGACGACCCGGTAGCTTCTGCCGAGCGGATCATCCGTCACGACGCTGTCGCTCCCTTGGACGCCATCGTCGCCGTAGACGACCAAGGGGCTGTCGCGGCCGCCGAAGCGTCGGAGCGCTTGGGGCTTCCACACAACCCGGTGAGCGCAGTGGCAGCGACTCGCGACAAGCTCCTGATGCGAAGCTTGCTGGCCGTCAACGAGGTCCCGCAACCGGATTTCCGGAGCATCGAAGCCGGTGCGAGCGACGGTGAGATCGCAGGGCTTGCCCAGGAGTTGGGGCTGCCCTGCGTGTTCAAGCCGACGTCGCTCTCGGCCAGCCAGGGTGTGCTGCGGGCCGACACGCCCGACGAGGCTGTGATGGTCGCGAGGCGCGTCAGGCGAATAGCCGACTCGTGTGGAGTGGCGCACGACGCGCCCTTGCTGGTCGAGCGTTTCGTCCCGGGCCCGGAGGTTGCTCTGGAAGGGCTCGTACGTGAGGGAAGACTCGACGTCCTCGCCGTCTTCGACAAGCCCGATCCCCTCGATGGCCCTGCGTTCGAGGAGACGATCTACGTCACTCCTTCGAGGCTCGACGACACGGACATAGAAGCAGTGGTCGCCGCCACACGCAGTGCCGCCAACGCGATCGGTCTTCGGCATGGGCCTCTGCACGCGGAGCTTCGGGTGCGCGACGGCAGAGCATGGGTCATAGAGGTGGCCGCCCGGACGATAGGTGGGCTCTGCTCTAGGGCACTTGCCTTTTCGACCGGCCGCACCCTCGAGCAGCTGGTTCTCGGTCACGCGACGGGCTTGCCGCTGGGGTCCGTGAGCCCCGACGAGCGGGCCTCGGGAGTCCTCATGATCCCGATCCCGAACGCGGGGATATTCCGCGGTGTCGACGGGATACCTCGAGCGCTTGCGGTTCCCGGCATCACCGACGTTCAGGTGACAGCTGCACCCGGACGTGAGTTGGTCCCCGTCCCGGAGGGAAACCGTTACCTGGGATTCGTCTTCGCTCGCTCGCGGCGTCCGGGCGACGTGGAGAGCGCTCTTCGAAGGGCGCTCGACGTTCTCGAAGTTCGCATCGATCAGATCGACGGGGAATAGACCGAGCACCAGCCTTCGGGCCGCTACCGTGGGCCCGTGCGAATACTGCTCGTCTCCACGTACGAGCTCGGGCACCAACCGCTTCATCTCGCCTCCCCTGCCGGCGCGCTGAGGCGGGCCGGTCACGACGTCAAATGCCTCGATCTGTCGGTCGAGCCCTTCGACCCTGTGCCGGTGCGGTGGGCGGATGCGATCGCGTGCTCGGTCCCGATGCACACGGCATGTCGGCTGGCGCTCGCCGCCTGTGCTCGAATCCGAGAGCTCGACGGGAACGTCCCGATATGCCTCTACGGCCTCTACGCACCTCTCGCTGAGACGTCAGCCGCGAATTCGATGTTCGACCTCGCCATCGCCGGGGAGTACGAGCCACATCTCGTGCGCTGGGCCGACGAGCTCGAACAACGGCGATCCGGCTTCTCGGGCTCCGAATGGCTTCCGCAGCGAGCCAAGAGCGCCGGTGGAGTATCGCGCGAGCGCCGGACCGTGGTGGAGCTCGGGCGCGGCCGGTTCGGTCTGCCCGCACGGCACCTGCTACCTCCCCTCGATCGCTACGCACGTCTGTCGGCTCACGGGAAGACGCATCTGGCAGGCTACGTGGAGGCCAGTCACGGGTGTGCCCACCGGTGACTGGCCT
>DAIQQK010000133.1:0-8466 GCA_036786835.1 Acidimicrobiales bacterium
CCAAAGAAGCTATGTCCCTTTCGGTGAGCCACCCTTGCGGGCCAAAACGCAATGGCGATCCAGATGATCACGCCCACAATTCCCACGCCAAACCACATGCGCTGCTCCCTTGTTGGCCAGATCAGCTGGGAGCGCCCCGGTAAGGACGAGCCCGCTATGGCGAACCTGCACTTGTATTGGCGTCATGTTGAGTGGTTGCGATCGCCTCGTCGTCACCCATTCGGGGTGATCATCGGGAGTAAGCGCTGGCGGGTGGCCCGGGGTCTCCTCATTGGGGTCGCGTCCTGTCGACCGCGTAAGAGTGGCAGCGACCTTGTTGATTGGAGCTACGAGGATCCACTGGGTTACTCGCCGACCGGGTTTACCGACACCAACTCGATATTGAGGTCGCGCAGCTGACGAAACAATCGGTGAAGCGCCTCCTGATCAGAAACCTGACCAATGAGGTGGGTCAATCCTCCATCAGAGCGGGCGGCCTCGAAGTCACCAAATGCGACAAGTAAGGCGGTGCTCAGTCTTCCGCGCACGACCACTTCGAATGTGCGGGTTGACACAGCGCTTACCTCGTCGTCTTGGAGTCTCACGGGTGTACTCATCGGATGGTGAAGCAACAGGCGCTCGGGCTCCGGGGTCACCGAATCCGATCTACTCAGGACCATGTCGATCAGCGAGGGTACGCCCTTGCCGCGCGATCGGTCCTTTTGTTGAGTGCGGTGCGTTGAGGCCCATGAGTTCAGTGCCAAGCCGCTCTGAGCGCGGTGAAGCATAGAGACGATGACTCGTGAAATGGCGTCAGGCGCCGAGAATTTACTCTGGACTTATCGTCGTCGGTGAGCCCAGGCGTCGGGCTCAACGGCAAGAAATGGAGCCGGCGGAAAGCGCGCGAGCCCATGATCACCCTCTAGGGATGACGATTTTGGGGGCTCACCGTTCCACGATGGGACGATGCGTGGCGGACCTGCACCCGTACAGCTGGCCGGGTACCCCTCCGGGGCCGGTCCGACCCATGGCAGCCCTCGTGTGGACCTGGGGTCTGTGACCTCGTGCTGACGTCTCCGAATCGAAAGCACCCGGAAGAGTCCCTTTGAATGCCGAGCGCTTCGAGGTCGTCGTGAAGGGAAGGCTGAGCCCGACCTTGATCGCCGCCATTGACGGCTTCGAGGTCAGCCGGTGCGACCAAGGCGAGACCCACCTGGTCGGGTGGGTTCCTGATCAGGCGCGCTTGCACAGCACGCTCGAACTGCTCCGTGACCTGAACATCGAGCTGGTCTCGGTCAACCCGAGGCATCCTGAACCGGACACCTTCGATCCCGGTGGTGAGCGACCCAAAGGAGACACAGATGGCTGACATGGCGCGGACCAACCTGCCGATTCCTCACAGGGGGCATGTCGGACTGACCACCTATGACGCAAAAGACCCCGACACATCATTTCCGCCCATTGAGCCGCTTCGGCCTCCGAACGGCGCGCCGAATGTCCTGGTGGTGATGATCGACGACGCCGGCTTCGGGGCGTCCTCCGCCTTCGGTGGTCCGTGCCACACCCCGAATGCGGAGAAGCTCGCAGCTCAGGGCCTCCGGTTCAACCGGTTTCACACCACCGCTCTGTGCTCACCATCCCGCCAGTCACTGCTGACGGGCCGGAATCACCACTCGGTGGGGATGGGTGGTATCACGGAGATCGCTACCTCGGCTCCGGGGTACAACTCCATTCGGCCCGACAACGCCGCACCGATCGCCGAGACCCTGCGGCTGAATGGGTACAGCACGGCCCAATTCGGCAAGTGTCACGAGGTACCGGTCTGGGAGACCAGCCCGATGGGGCCCTACACCCAGTGGCCGACGGGAAGCGGCTTCGAGTACTTCTACGGGTTCCTGGGTGCCGAGACCAACCAGTGGTACCCGGCGCTCTACGAGGGCACCTCGCCGATCGAGCCTCCCAAAACCCCCGAGGAGGGCTACCACTTCAGCGAGGACCTGACCGATCACGCCATCTCCTGGGTGCACCGGCAGAAATCGTTGATGCCGGAAAAGCCGTTCTACATGTACTTCGCGCCGGGAGCCACGCACGCCCCTCATCACGTTCCCACCGAGTGGAGTGACAAGTACCAGGGCCGTTTCGATGCCGGATGGGACGCTCTTCGGGAAGAGACACTGGCCCGCCAGATCAAGCTCGGCGTCATACCCAAAGGCACCGACCTGTCGGCCCGACCAGCCGAGATTGAGGCCTGGGACGACCTGTCGGAGGTGTTGAAGCCGGTGCTGGCGCGTCAGATGGAGCTCTACGCCGGCTTTCTCGAGCACACCGACCACCAGATCGGGCGGCTCTTGGAGTCACTCGAGGAGCTGGGCATCCTCGAGGAAACGCTCATCTACCTGATCATCGGGGACAACGGAGCCAGTGCGGAGGGGACGCCAACGGGCACGTTCAACGAGATCATCTCGCTCAACGGGGCGGCGGACTTCGAGACCGACGAGTTCATGGCCTCGCATATCGACGAGTTCGGCACGCCGGCGTCGTACAACCACTACGCGGTGGGCTGGGCCCTGGCCATGAACACCCCTTACCAGTGGACCAAACAGGTCGCCTCCCATTTCGGCGGCACGCGGACGGGCACCATCGTCCACTGGCCCAAGGGCTTCAAGGCTACGGGTGAGGTGCGGAGCCAGTTTCATCACCTCATCGACGTCGGGCCAACCATCCTCGACGTGGCGGGCATTCCGGAGCCGACCTTCGTCCACGGAATCCAGCAGATGCCCATGCACGGCGTGTCGATGGCGTATGCCTTCGAGGACGGTTCGGTTCCCGATCGGCGTGAGACTCAGTACTTCGAGGTGGCGTGCAACCGGGGCATCTACCACAAGGGATGGTCCGCGGTCACCCGGCACAGCATCCCGTGGTTGTTCGGAGCCGAGTTGCCCGCACTCGACGACGACGTGTGGGAGCTCTACGACACCACGACGGACTGGTCACAGGCCCACGACCTGGCCGCCGAGCACCCCGACAAGCTGCGGGAGCTTCAGCGCCTCTGGCTGATCGAGGCGGTCAAGTACAACGTGCTTCCCCTCGACGACAGGCGCATCGAGCGCTTCAACTCGGACATCGCCGGCCGACCGGTCCTGGTGAAGGGCAACGCGCAGTTGCTGTATGAGGGGATGACGCGGCTCAGCGAGAACTCCGTCCTCAACCTCAAGAACAAGTCGCACTCGGTCACGGCCGAGGTCGAGGTACCCAAGGGTGGCGCCACCGGGGTGATCATCGCCCAGGGAGGTGCCTTCGCCGGCTGGAGCCTCTACCTCCACGAGGGCAGGCCGAAGTACTGCCACAACTTGGCAGGCCTCATGCGGTTCTACGTCGAGGGTACGAGGAAGGTTCCTGCCGGGAAGCACCAGGTCCGGATGGAATTCGCCTATGACGGCGGAGGACTGGCCAAGGGAGGCACCTCCACTCTCTTCATCGACGGCAAGAAGGTCGGCGAGGGTCGTATCAACGCGACGGTCCCCATGATCTACTCGGGTGACGAGACCTGCGACCTGGGAGTGGACACCGGAACTCCCGTCAGCGAGGACTACACGAGCGAGTCCAGTCACTTCACCGGGAGAGTCAAATGGGTCGAACTGCAAATTGGCGACGACAGCCACGACCATCTGATCTCTGCCGAGCAACTCATGCGGGTGGCCACCGCCATCCAGTAGCGAATCGCGCGCTCGATCACATCCACGCGTGGTCCAGGAGAGCCACTCTTGAAGGCACCGCGGGGTCACCCGCCATGTGCTGGTCAATCAGGTACCCGCGACCCTCACCAATCCGACGAGTCCCGAGAGTCTGGGGAAACGAGTAGCTCCTGGACCGACCCCATCGCTGCTGCAATACGCTGACTCCATGTCGGACGCCTGCTGCGCCCCCGGTCGAGGCAGCGTGCCTCGGGAGAAGGACCGGATCAGACAAGTGCCGCGGGCCGAAGCACAGATCCCCAGCACGCTGGTCACCGTTCCCGGAGGTCGATATCGGACGGGCGACGAGTCTGAGTGGGCCTATCCCGGCGACGGGGAGGGACCGGTGCACGAGGTGGACCTGGCACCATTCCAAATCGACCGCTATGCCGTGAGCAATCGGCGGTTCGCCGCGTTCGTCGAGGCCACAGACTGGCGGACCGACGCCGAGAAGTTCGAGTGGTCCTTCGTCTTCGCTGGCCTGCTCCCCGACGACTTCCCCCCCACGCGGGGAGTGGAGAGTGTGCCGTGGTGGCGTCAAGTCATGGGGGCGGACTGGCGTCATCCCGAAGGACCACACTCGGACGTCTCGGATCGGCCCGACCATCCAGTCGTCCACGTCTCGTGGAACGACGCTCAGGCCTACTGCTCCTGGATGGGAACGCGACTGCCCGCGGAGGCCGAATGGGAGGTAGCCGCCCGGGGCGGCCTCGACGGGCAACCGTTCCCTTGGGGCGACGAGCTCGAGCCTCAAGGAAGCCACCAGATGAACGTCTTCCAGGGTGAATTCCCCGGTGGTAACACCGCTGCGGACGGATACCTGGGGACCGCTCCAGTCGATGAGTTCAACCCCAACGGATATGGCCTCCACAACGTATGCGGCAACGTGTGGGAGTGGTGCGCAGACTGGCTGGATGTGCAGTACTACCGAACGTCTCCGGTCCATGCACCGGCGGGACCAACCTCAGGTTCACTGCGTGTCCAGCGGGGCGGTTCCTACCTGTGCCATTCGTCATACTGCCGCCGCTACCGGGTCTCCGCCCGCTTCGGCAGTGAACCCGACAGTTCCAGCGGCAATGCGGGTTTCCGGGTGGCCGCCGACCTTCGAGTCAGCTAGAAGACCTCCGTCGTCGAAACGGCCGAAGTTGCGCATCCGCTCGGGGCAACAGGGCCGGCCGGCTTGCCGGGTCAATCACCCGATGAGGGTGAGGAAATCGTCGATGGTCAGCCGTAGCCTGAAGGGACACGACGACGAGGACGGGATCACATGACCATAGGACCAGTCGAGTACATCATTGTGGGGTTCCCCGGGAACCAGTTCAACGGTGAGATTGCCCCAGAGTTGGTGGATTTGGTCGAGTCCGGGACGGTCCGGATCCTCGATCTGATCTTCATTGGCAAGGATGCCGATGGCTCCGTCGTCTTCTTTGAGCTCGATGAGTTGGACGGTGTCGCTGGTTTCGGCGGATTGGACGCTGACATCGGAGGCCTCATCGGCCCAAAGGACATCGAGTATGTCGCCGCAGCACTGGAACCGAACTCATCGGCAGCGCTGTTGATCTGGGAGGATGTCTGGGCCGCGCGTTTCGCTGAGGCGGTGCGCAAGTCCAACGGAGTCCTGCTCGAGGGCGCCCGCATGCCACACGAGATCATCGCACCCCTGCTGGCGGATCTGCCGGCGGCGGTTTAGTCCACACAGAGACAGGAGATTCCACATGATGAGAAGGCGACCCATTGCACGGGCGGCAGTTCGTACCACGGCAGTGGTGGGGACCGCCGCCGTAGTAGGCGGGCACATGGCCAACAAGCAGGCGGCTCAGGCCCAACAGGCCGCCCCCGAAGCTCCTGCAGCGCCTCCTGCTTCGGAGCCGGCCGCGGTAGCTCCAGACCCGATTGAGCAGCTCACGCAGCTGGCTGCCCTCAAGGATTCGGGGGCACTCACCGAGGAAGAGTTTGAGGCGCAAAAGGCCAAGATCCTGGGATAGGTAGGCAGAGCATCGACTCGGTCATGGATTCAGAATTCGCCAGACGGACCTGAATTCGTCTATTCCACCTGAAGCGGGGGTTACTCCCTCCACCTAGGAGTTCAGCACCATGGCCTCGGAGAAGGTGCCTGATCCCCCTACCCCGGGTACCCCAGAGGCCGGGCGTCGCTCGCGTCGAGCAGTGATAGTCACGCAGTTTGAGCACCTCGTAACAGCCATTCGCACCGGGGATGAAGCGATGGTCGAGAGAGCAGTGCTGGCACTCAGCCAGCGCAGCCGCTGGCTGGCGCCCCTGGCGATGCTGGTCGGGGCGTTCGCGATGCTCTTCCAAGGAGTGAAGCTCCTCTTCACCAACTGGAGACTCACGCTCGTTCAGATACTGCCTGCGATGTGGATTTGGGCGGCGATGCTCGACCTCAAGGCGCATGCGCTGCACGGAAAGGCGTTTCACCTTCTCCGCGGACCACTCCTCTGGCTCGTGTTACTGGTCATCGCTGGCCTCACGGCCGGCAGCTTCTTTCTCAATGGCGTCTTCGCCTTCGCGATATCCAAACCGGGCACACCCGAGATCCGTCCCGCCTTCGTCGAAGCGAGACGACACCTCCGCACCATCCTCTCCTGGGGCGTGCTCGTGGGACTGGCACTCGGCTTCGCCACCATGGTTGTCGACCGATGGGGAAAGTTCTGGTTCTCCCTTACCTTGAGCATTGTGGTGGCGGTCATGATGGTCACTTACGTTGCCGTTCCGGCTCGGCTCATCGGAGTGAAGTCGGAGCGCTCGACAAGGGACAAACTGACTGCGTCCGCAGTGGGGGGAGCGATGGGGGCTGTGGTGTGCTCTCCACCGTTCGCGTTGGGTCGCGTTGCCATACTGATGCTGGGCTCGCATACCTTCCGCTATCTGGCGATTGTGCTGTTGGCGATTGCCGTCGTGTTGCAGACTGGAGCCACAAGCTCAGTCAAGGCGATCAAGATGAGTGCAAAGCTCGCCGTCGGCAGCAATCCTATACTGTAAAAAGGCGCACCCGCCACCGAGACCGTCGAGACGACGTGAGACGGTCTTGTGACCCAGTTAACAGACGACACGGCCCCGATTCAGTGCCCGGGTCACAATGTGTCACCAAACAAGGCGGTGCTAAGACATGCTCGAATTAGTCGACGCTCGACTGCCAGGTAGCACAGCGGAGGCCGTTCGCCGGCAGATAGCGCTGACGCTGCAGCCACCGTACGAGGCTCCTATCACAATCGCCGTCAACGGTGCCCTGATGAGCTCGGCATGGTTCTTCCTCCCCGCGGGGTTGCGGGACAAGGTCTTCACCTTGCATGGCACTTTGGCTTTCGCCCTGATCCTCGCCGCCTGGATGTACTCGGACGTGCCCTCGACCAATGTCCTCGGGCCCGATGCCGGTCGCGTCGTAGCAGCCCTTGACGATCCCGTGATGTTTCGCAGACTGTTGTACGCCAAGAACATCGTCCTGTGGTTGATGGTTACCCCACTCTGTGCGGTGGTCGCCGTCATCAACGGGCTCATCAATCACTCACTGCTGTCCACGGTTTATACAGTCGTGGCCATCGGCGTGATCCCCTTCGGTTTCCTGGCGATCTCCGCCTGGGTCGGGATCCTATTCCCGTACCACCCGATGCCAATTCGATATCGGTGGGAGCATCGTCAGCCCCGCAAGAGGATGTTGGTGCGGTGGCTCACCCTTGCGGTCACGCCCTACGTCCTTGTTCCGACGCTGGCCGCACTGATGCTGGTGCCATCGCTCCTTTTGTGGGGCTTCACCTCGCCACACGGGCTTTCTGAGAAATTGCCGGATCATGACCTCGGGCTAGGAGTGGCCGTAGCCTGTGGGATCGCGCTCGTCTGCTCCGTTGGTGGTCAGCGGTTGGGGCTATGGCTCGCCCAGAGGAGGCGAGCCAAGCTAGTTGAGTTCCTGTCCGATCCGGTCAGGGGATGAGCGTGACAGTGTCCGGTGAGTCATCTCTGGGGGACTTTGAACGCTCTCACCTGGTGAAGACGCTAGTGCGGGCCGTGGTCAGCGCTGTGCTGCTCGTGGTCCTGTATTACGTGTTTCCCATCGAACATCGAGAACACCAATCGGTAGCGCTTCGCTTGAGCGCTGCCTTGATCGTATTCTCCATCGTGCTCGCCGTCGAAGTCCGCCAGATCGCGAAACACGATCACCCGATGCTTCGAGCCGGTGTCGCGATGGCCACCATCATTCCCCTTTTCCTCGTCTTGTTCGCGTGGATCTACCTCACGATGTCCACTTCGAGTCCCGCAGCATTCGGAGTGCAACTCACACGGACGAGCGCCCTCTACTTCACCATCACCGTCTTCTCGACTGTGGGCTTCGGCGACATCACTCCCAAGACGGATCCGGCCCGTATCGTGGCCATGGTGCAGATGCTCTCGGACCTTGCGGTCCTCGCCGTTGTCGTCCGCTTGATCCTTGGCGCCGCGACCCGTGGGATGGCGCGGCTGCGGACATCAGACGGGTAAGGGCGTGGGCGGCGGGGAGAGCGAGGCACACTGTCCCTCGGACTCGAGCGATAGTAGACCGCTCTACTACAGGGGCGGACTCACTGGACGAGGTGGAAACTGGGTGGACGAAACCGCACAGCAGGGGACTGCGTTCGACCGCCCAGACGAAAGACACCACCTTGCCAAGGTGAGGGTCGCGGGTTCGAATCCGGTCTTCCGCTCGACTGTGATGGCTCTTCGGATTCCGGCGGGGAGCCGCTGGTGGCCGGTCCCTCAGAAT
>DAIQQK010000134.1:0-8435 GCA_036786835.1 Acidimicrobiales bacterium
CTCGGAGCTGACTCCATCGTCGGCTCGTACCTGCACGTGCAGTCAGGACGCGGCGTCAACGCGGTTCTGGTCGAGGTGACCGGCGGGTCAGAAGAGCTGGCGCACGACGTTGCGGTGCACATCGCGTTTGCCCGGCCGATCTACCTGCGAAGGGAGGACGTTCCTGCCGACGAGATCGCATCGGAGCGAGCGACCCTCGAGAAGCTGTCTCGCAACGAGGGCAAGCCCGAGGCTGCACTCGAGAAGATCGTCGACGGCCGGATGACGGGTTGGTTCGCCGAGCGCGTCTTGCTAGAGCAGCGCTACGCCCGCGACGAGAAGATGACGATCGAGCAACTGATCGGCGACGCCAAAGTGGTGCGCTTCGCTCAGGTCGTGGTGGGTGGCTGACGGAGACGCCGGGGGTCGGCGGTGACAACGGGCGTGCTTGACCACGGTGCGAAGCGCCGTCACCGCATCGTGCTCAAGATGTCGGGCGAGGCGCTTGCCTCCTCGGCATCGGACGAGACCATCGACGCACTCGTGGTCGAACGCTTGGCCGGTGAGATCGCAGACGCACGCCTCGAGCTCGACTTGGAGCTCGCGATCATGGTCGGCGGCGGCAACATCTGGCGAGGTACCACCGGCGCCGGCAAGGGGATCGACCGCACGACCTCGGACACGATGGGCATGCTGGCCACCGTGGTCAACGCCCTTGCGCTGCAGGACGCGATCGAGCGCGTTGGACAGCCGACGCGAGTCCTTTCCGCGGTCCACATGGCCGAGGTCGCCGAGCCCTACATTCGCAGAAGGGCCATCCGGCACCTGCAAAAGGGGAGGGTCGTCATCTTCGCTGCAGGCATGGGCAACCCCTACTTCACGACCGACACCTCCGCCGCTCTGCGGGCGGCCGAGATCGAGGCCGAGATGCTCCTCAAGGGGACGCACTCGGGGGTGGACGGCGTCTACAGCGCCGACCCCAAGTTGGATCCTTCCGCCAAGCGCTTCGACGAGCTGACCTTCATGGACGTGGTGAACCAGGATCTGCGGGTGATGGACCTCACGGCCGTGACTTTCTGCAAGGACAACCGCCTTCCGGTACTGGTGTTCGACCTGATGGGCCCTGGTAACCTTCGTCGTGCGCTCGCCGGCGAGGAGATCGGCACCTTGATCCGATGAACGAAGAGCTGTCCCAGCTGGCTCTGGGCGAGGCCCGAGACCGAATGGAGAAGGCGGTTGCTCACACCCAGGCCGAGTTCAGCTCTGTCCGCACCGGACGCGCTAGCGCCGGACTCGTCGAGCACCTGAACATCGACGTCTACGGGGCCGAGATGGAGCTTCGCCAGATCGCCGGGCTGAGCGTCCCCGAGGCAAGGCTCCTCGTCATATCGCCATATGACCGCTCGACGCTCAGCGCAATTGAGAAGGCCATTCAGGCGTCGGACCTCGGCATAACACCTTCGAACGACGGCACCGTGGTGCGGCTGGCGTTCCCCCCGCTGACCGAGGAGCGGCGCAAGGACCTCGTGAAGGTGGTGCGGCACAAGGCCGAGGAGGGGCGAGTGGCAGTCCGCAACCTCCGTCGCTCGACCAGGCACGAGCTCGAGGCACTGGAGAAGGACAGCGAGCTCTCCTCGGACGAGCTCGAGCGGACCGAGCGCGACCTCGAGAAGCTCACCCACGACATGGTTGCTGCCATCGACAAGCTCCTGGCTCACAAAGAGCAAGAGCTCCTGGAGATCTGACACAGTGACGCGGAGCAGGCGAAATGCCCGGATCTGACGAGTACGATCCCGAAGAGCCGGAGCCGACCGAGCCTGTCAGCGAACGCGTCAGGATCTATGGCGCGGAGAAGGCGGGAAGCGTGGCCGGCGGACAGCGATTGCCCGACGGCGGCAGCGGTGGGACGGTCGAGAACGACAAGACCGGAAGCTCACTCGAGGACCGGTATCTCGGGTTCTCCCACTCGACGGACGACGAGCGGTCACAGCTCTCAGCGTCCGCCCCCCTCTCCGGGTACGAAGACCCGACGGTGTCCGACGAACCGAGCGGATCGGTCCCCGTGCTCCAGCACTGGACCGACCCTCCGACTGGGCAGGTTCCCGCGGTCGTGGCCCGTCATGACGACGACGAGCGCACGGAGTCCTGGGGGTCGGGCGGACCTTCGTGGCGCGAGCACGACCACGAGTGGGAGGACACTGAGTTCGAGCCCTCGCTCCTCGGCGACGAAGCCACCCGGCTCGGCGCCCTCGACGAGACCCCGCTGTCGGAGCGACGTCCGTGGGAGTTCGGAGATCTCTCCTCATCCGACGAGGCAGCCGAGGGGCCGGCGCCCGAGGCCGAAGCCCGCGTCTGGGAGAGCCGTTCGCGGTGGGCCGACGATTCTGACGAGCGCGCCGCGGGCGAGCAGTGGTGGGACGAGGAGGACGATTCCGAGAAGGGATACTGGGAGGACGAAGCAGACGAGGCCTCGGCGTTCGGCGTCGACACACAAGTAGGCAGGGCCGTGACCGCACGCGTGGGCGCAGCCGATGCCGAGAGCGGAGGACCGCGCACGAGCGGATCGCCCGACGACGCGCTCACCGCATCGATCAGCTCTTCGCCGCTTCGGACCGGGGGAAGGCGCACGTCGGCCGGCGCGAGCCGCATGCAACGCCGCCGCCCCACCCGCCCGAGCGACCGCACTGGAGGTGGCGCAGGGCGCGACGTCCCGGTGGCGATCGCAACCGGCGTGGGCCTCGCTGTCCTCGCCCTCATCTGCTTCAAGCTCGGCGCACTGGCGACAGAGGTGCTGGCGACCGTCGTGGTGACGCTCGCGGCTGCCGAGTGCTACGCAGCCCTCAGGCGAGCCGGCAAGAGGCCGGCGACATTGCTCGGCCTAGTCGCCACGATCGGCGTCATGGTGAGCGTCTACGCGAAGGGTGTCTCTGCCTTCCCCCTCCTGCTCGCCCTCCTCGTCATTGCATCGATGATCTGGTACCTCGCCGGCGCCGAGAAGGGGTCGCCGGTAGAAGGAATCACCACGACCATCCTCGGGTTCGTGTGGGTGGCAGGTCTCGGGTCCTTCGCGGCACTGATGTTGGCGCCGAGCCAGTACCCGCACAGGCACGGAGTCGCGTTCATGCTCGGGGCGGTCGTCGCGACCGTTGCCTACGACGTGGGGGCGCTCGCTCTCGGTGGGTGGCTCGGTCGTCATCCGCTTGCCCCGCGGATCAGCCCCCGCAAGACATGGGAAGGCGCGATCGGAGGTGCAGTGCTCGCGCTGGCGGCTTCGGTAGGGCTGACAGGTCAGGTCCACCCGTGGACCCCTGGTAAGGCCGCAGTCCTGGGACTCGTCGTGGCGGTGGTCGCACCCATAGGCGACCTCTGCGAGTCGCTGATCAAGCGCGACCTGGGTCTCAAGGACATGGGGTCGTTGCTACCGGGGCACGGAGGATTGCTCGACAGGGTCGACGCTTTGCTCTTCGTACTCCCTGCGACCTACTACCTCGTGCGAGTGCTCCACCTCGGTTGAGCGCGACGTGAGCACCTCGGCTCCGGCTCCGGGGGCGCGTTCTTCGTTGCAATTGAGCCTGCTCGGGTCGACCGGCTCGGTCGGCAGGCAGGCTCTCGAGGTCGTAGCAACCGAGCCTGAACGCTTCGAGGTGGTAGTTCTCGGCGCGGCGAGCTCGGTCGACCTGCTTGCCGCCCAAGCCGAGAAGTTCCGTCCGAGGGTCGTCGCGATCGCCGATGCCACCAAGGCGAAAGAGCTCGAGGACCGGGTGCCCCGGGGAACCGAGGTGTTGATCGGCACCGAGGGCCTCGAAGAGGCGGCGCGAATCGGGGACGTGGTCCTCAACGCGGTCGTGGGCTTCGCCGGCTTGCCCGTGACGCTGGCCGCGCTCCGCGCCGGGAAGCGTCTTGCCCTTGCCAACAAAGAGTCGCTCATCGCCGGAGCTCCCGTTGTCCAAAGCGCCAGGCGGACGCCGGGTGCTGAGATCGTGCCCGTTGACTCCGAGCACTGCGCGCTTCACCAGTGTCTGCGCGCAGGAAGCGGACCGCAAGAAGTGTCGAAGCTCGTTCTGACAGCGAGCGGAGGCCCCTTCAGGGGCAGAGCCAAAGCCGAGCTTCAGTCGGTCACGGTCGAGCAGGCGCTCGACCATCCCACCTGGAACATGGGACCGAAGATCACCGTCGACTCGTCGACCCTGATGAACAAAGGTCTCGAGGTGATCGAAGCTCATGAGCTCTTCGACGTCGCATACGAGCGCATCGAGGTGATCATCCACCCGCAGTCGATCGTCCATTCGATGGTGGAGTTCTCCGATGGTGCGGTGATAGCTCAGCTCTCTCAGCCGGACATGCGACTCCCCATCGGCTACGCCCTCGGCTACCCGGAACGGCTTGCCCGATCCTTCGGGGCGATCGACTGGAGAACGCTCCTTCACCTCGACTTCGAGTTGCCCGATCGCGAGGTGTTCTGCTGTCTCGGTCTGGCGGAGCAGGCGGGACGTGAAGGCGGCCTTGCTCCTGCTTGGCTGAATGCCGGAAACGAGGTAGCTGTGGCAGCCTTCTTGGATGGACGTATCTCGTGGGGCTCGATCTCCGATGTTGTCGCGGACACCCTCAGCGCCTGCGATCGCGTCGTCCCCCGGGATGCCGCCGACGTTGTCGAGGCCGATCGCAAGGCTCGTGAACGAGCGGAGCAGGCTGTGCGCCGGAGGGAAGTAGCAGCATGACAGCCAGACGATCCGCGATGGACACGACCGAAACGAAGGACACACTGGGTCCCGAGCGATATTCGGCGCCGCGCCAGAAGGAGCAGATCGAGCGACACGGGGAGATCGGCGGGAGCCCCCCTGTGCGCCCCCCGATCAGCTCCCGCAGGGCCCTTGCGCAGCTGGCACTGGCCGTCGTGGTGGTGGTCGTCGCGGCGATGGTCACACACACCACCGACCTGCTGGTGGTGATCGCGGCACTCGTGATCATGGTCATGCTTCACGAGTTCGGTCACTTTGCAACCGCCAAGTGGAGCCACATGAAGGTGACCGAATACTTCTTCGGCTTCGGGCCTCGGTTGTGGTCGGTACGCAGAGGAGAGACCGAGTACGGGATCAAGGCGATCCCCGCCGGCGGCTACGTGAAGATCGTCGGCATGAGCAACACCGAGGAGGTCGACCCGGCAGACGAGCCCCGCACGTATCGCGAGCAACCGTTCCACAATCGGCTGCTGGTAGCCGTGGCTGGATCTGCGATGCACGCGATCATGGCGTTCTGCTTGATCTGGGGTCTCCTCGTCATCATCGGGACGCCGACGTCCAGGGGCGCCCAGATAAGCGCCTTGTCTGCTGTGTCCGGTGGCAATGACCCTGCTCGCACAGCAGGACTCAAGGCCGGTGACGTGATCGTCGGCGTAAACGGCCACAAGGTGGCCTCCGCCAACGATTTGGTGAACGCCGTATCACCTCGGCCCGGTCAACCGTTGACCTTGAGCGTCGACCGAAACGGAAAACCGCTTTCGGTCGTCGTCACCCCCGTAGCCACGAGCGGCAACAACGGCTCGGGAAGAATCGGCGTGGAGATCCAAGACGCTCCCGGCCCGAGCAGTCGGTCCAACCCATTGGTGGCGGTCGGAAGATCGGTTACCGACCTCGGCAGGACCATCACCGCCTCGGTGTCTGCGCTGGGACAGGTCTTCTCTCCCCATGGCATCTCGAACTATCTGCACGACCTCACGAATTCGGCGGCTGCCAACAAGGCCGCTCAGAGCGGCCAGCGGATCGAATCGATATACGGCGCCGTGAGGACTGCGACCCAGGGAGCCAAAGCCGGGGCGGTTCAGCTGGTGGAGGTGCTCGTCGCCATAAACGTCTTCGTCGGAATGCTGAACCTGCTTCCGATGCTCCCGCTGGACGGCGGTCATGTGGCAGTAGCCGTCTACGAGCGCATCCGGTCTCGGCGCGGCCGCCGATACCACGCTGACGTGAACAAGTTGATGCCGGTCGCGTACGCGTTCGTTCTTTTCCTCGGCTTCATCGTGGTCACGTCGTTGTACCTCGACATCACGCACCCCGTGGTCAACCCGTTCAGGTAGGGCCCGGCACGATTGCCGCGGGATCCGGTGGAGGCCTCCGACCCCTAGAGTGGGATGCATGAGCCGCTCCGCTCCAGTTCTCGCCGAGCGCCGTCCGACCCGCCGCATCGAAGTCGGCGGTGTCGCCGTCGGCGGCGGCGCACCGGTCTCAGTCCAGTCCATGACGACGACAAAGACGGCCGACGTCGAGGGGACCCTCGCCCAGGTCTACGCGCTGGCGGCGGCCGGAGCGGACATCGTTCGATGCACGTGCAACGAGCAGGAAGCAGCCGTTGGCCTCGCCCACATAGTCCCTCGGTCGCCCGTTCCGATCGTCGCGGACATCCACTTCCACCACGAGATGGCTCTGGCAGCACTAGAAGCAGGAGTAGCGGGGCTGCGTCTCAACCCCGGCAATCTCCGCAAGGAGGCAGAGATCAAGCAAGTCGCCTCGGAGGCACGAGACCGTCACGTCCCTATCCGTGTCGGGGTGAACGCCGGATCGCTTCATCCCGAGCTCTACAAACGCTTCGGCGGTGCCACTCCCGAGGCTCTGGTGGAGTCGGCGCGCATGGAGATCGGGTACTTCGCCGAAGTCGGGTTCGAGGACGTGAAGATCTCGGTGAAGGCGTCGTCGGTGCCGATCATGATCGCTTCGTACCGCCTCGCCTCCGAGGCGTTCGACCATCCTCTTCACCTCGGGGTGACAGAGGCAGGACCCCCCCCGGCAGGGCTCATCAAGAGCAGCGTCGGCATAGGGACGCTCCTGGCCGAGGGCATCGGCGACACGATCCGCTACTCGCTCACCGCCGATCCGGTCGAAGAGGCGCGAGCAGGGCGCCAGCTTCTCGAGTACCTGGGCCTGCGCGAGCGCAAGGGTCTCGACCTGATTGCGTGCCCCAGCTGCGGAAGAGCGGAGATCGACGTGATCGGTGTCGCACAAGAGGCACAGCGCGCTCTCGAGAGCAGGAACTTCCCGATTCAAGTCGCGGTGATGGGCTGTGTCGTCAACGGGCCCGGCGAAGCCCGGGAGGCGGATCTCGGCATCGCGGCAGGGCGGCACCGTGGCCACCTCTTCATCAAGGGGAAGATCGTCCGGGTAGTGCCGGAGGACGAAATGGTGGACGCTCTCGTAGCGGAGGCGGAGAAGATCGTCACCGAAGGCATCGAGGCGCGACTGGCCGCTGCTGACACGAGCGCGGAAGCCGAAGCCGAAGCGGACCGGCAGGCGCTCTTCGAAGCTCGCGGGGACGACGCGAACCACAGTTCCGAGAAGGTCGACCTCATCCGCAAGACGATCCGCGACGAGGGTCAGTAGGCCCGGCTCACCACCGCCGACAGCTCTCCCTCGTCGGCCGAGGACCGCTTGCTCGAGCCGGGGCCGGCGGTCACGAGGCAGCGCACCGACACACCGGATTGGTTCAACTGGGCTTCGCCGCCGCCCTCGATCATCCTCGCCGGCAGCTCCGCAAAGCCGTCACGCGCCGCTCGCTCGGCGTCGTCGAGTCCCTCGACCTCTACGGTGTGGCTGTCGCGGAACTCGGTGGCTTGCTCGAGCAGCGCGGACTGTGCAGCACGAAGCTCCTCACCCACTCGTTGCGCCAGTCCGGAAAGCGGGACGGGGGACTTGGCACCCGAATCCCGGCGCGACAGCACGACCTTCTGCTCTTGCAGCTCTCGCGGCCCCACTTCGATGCGTAGCGGCACGCCTTTGAGCTCCCAGTCCACGACGCGCCGTCCGAACGACGTCTCGACGCGAGCGTCCAACTCTGCGCGCACACCCGCATCTGTGAGCTCGCTGACGAGCCTCTGGGCCACTTCACCGGCACCGTCTCCGTCGCGCACGAGGATCACCACCACCTGAACCGGGGCGACGCACGGTGGGAGCCGGAGCCCGGCGTCGTCACCATGGGCCATGACCAGGGCGCCCATCAGCCTCGTGCTCGAGCCCCACGACGTCTGCCAGACGTGATTCGACGCACCCGAGCCGTCCAGATAGGTGATGTCGAACACCTTGGAGAAGTTCTGGCCGAGCTCGTGGCTCGTGCCCATCTGGAGGGCCTTGCCGTCGCGCATCATGGCCTCGCAGGTCCAGGTCGTGGTGGCTCCGGGGAATCGCTCGCGCTCGGTCTTGCGTCCGGTGAGCACCGGAATTGCGAGGACCTTCACCATGAAGTCCTCGTAGACCTCGTGAAGGATTCGCAACGAGAAGTCCCGGGCGTCGGATTCCGTGGCGTGCGCCGTGTGGCCCTCCTGCCAAAGGAACTCGGTCGTGCGCAGGAACAGTCGTGGCCTCATCTCCCAACGCACCACGTTGCACCACTGGTTGAGCAGCATGGGAAGGTCGCGATGGCTCTGGATCCATTTTGCGAAGAAGTGGTTGATGACCGTCTCGCTGGTCGGC
>DAIQQK010000276.1:0-2403 GCA_036786835.1 Acidimicrobiales bacterium
AGCCGCTCTGCGACCTCGAACCCCCCAGTCCACGAACCGAGGTAACGCGTCCTTACGATGACGGCGGCACCGACCTCGGGAGGCTCGACCGTATCTCCCAGATGATTACTTCCCATCAAGAGTCTCCAAGGGCGTCGCTCTACCGGTATCGGGGTCCTCGAAGCGACGGGAAGCTCGATGGTCGATATGGTCGATCATTCTTTCAAACAGACGGCGGGCAAGGTGGGACCAGCATCTGTCCTGCCCTCAAGCCAACACGCCTAGTTACGTTAGACGTCCTTCACAATGCCGGTACTCCATGGCAGTTCCATCTGTCATCTTGTCAGCCATGCCTGCCGTTGTGCTCGCTTCCGAAGCCCAAGCAGCGTCTGAAGACGCTTACCTGTATGACATCTGGTGGCGTAACCGTCGGATTCGCTGATGACAGGTTCGGTTGTCGTCGCCCGTTGACGTACGTCGACTTGAAGTAGCTCAGCTGAGCCGACTGAGGCCTAGGAGCCTGTTGAAGAAGTCACATTTGCCGAGGTCGTAAGCGGTGTGAGGTCGGCAGGTTCTCGATTATGGTCCCGCATTCTGGTGGGGTTGCGCTCTTTGGATGTCGGAGGGGTCCTGTCTGGCTCTTTCTATGTCGGCAATAGCCATCCTTGGTCGTGATCGAGCCCCAGATTGATGAGCCGCCGGAGGTTGATAGCGGCGACGCGCAATGAGAGGCCTTGGCGGTTCCGCTCAACTCCGCGGTAGCGAACCCGCCGTCCCCCGTCGGCGACGAGCCAGGCGATTGAACGCTCGACCATGGGGCGCCATCGCCGGTAGTCCTGAGCGAAACCGCCCTCGCGCCAGGCGCGCCGTGATTCGACGAGCTCGGCATCATGGCGATGAAGTCGAAGCGTGCGGCCATCTTTGGATGTCGTGCATCGCTCTCGAAGCGGACATTGCGTGCAGCGTGCTCCGAACACAGCAGCTCGTCCGGGGGTAATGGTGACCGTGCGGCCTGCCGGACACGTGGCGGTGCCGGCCGAAGCGTCGATGATGAAGTCGTCTCGGTCGAAGCCCCCCGGCACGACTCTCCGCATTGGCCACGGCTTGATGGCCCGGTGGTGCTCGGCCAGGGCGACAAGAGTCTCTCCCGACCCATAGGCCCCGTCTGCGAGTATCTGGAGTCCGGGGGATTCACCTTCGAGCAGTTCCACCCCGGTGGATCCATCGGGCGCATTTGCTGGAGTGAGCATCGTCGCGGTGATGAGACCGGTCTCCGGCTCGACGGCAATGTGGGCCTTGTATCCGTCGCGATATTCCGAGCGGGACTTGTGCATGTGGCGCGCTTCGGGATCGACAGTAGAAATGACCCGGTCAGGGGCCACTTTCTGGGCGATCTTCCAGGTGCCGTCTTCTGCCTGTTCGACATCTTGGCCCGCGACGAGGGCCAAGAGCCCGAGAGCAGCAGTCGCCTCGCGATTGTCTCCAACGTTGTCGAGTGCGTCCACCAGCGCCCGTGCGTCGTGCACCAGACCATCCACCAGAGCCGCCTTGGCAACCGGGTCATCCCAGGCGATGATGGGCTTTGCCGATGACTCGTAGTCGTGGGCGCCCAGCACGATCGCACTGGCGCCGGGCACCACATGGAGCACTCGGCGAATGGCGGCGATCAACTGGGTCACGGTGTCCTGGGTGGCGACAGCATCGTCGAGCAGGGTCGAATCGAGTGCACGTCGGGTCTTTGCCTTCAACACGCCGGTGGCATCGATGACCGAGCGCACCGCGTCGAAGATCCGCTCCGGGCGATTCGACCTGCGAAGCCTCGTGCGCCAATAGGTCAATACCGAGTAGTCGAATCCTTCGTCATCCAGGGCCAACCCACAGGCGACCTTCCAGCTGATCCGGTCGCGCAGTGCTCGCGCTGCATCTCGATCGGAGAGGCCTTCGAGCGCCTGGAGGACCATGACCGACGCCACCACGTCGGAGGGGATGGACGGCCGACCCCGATGCGACGGGAACAAGTCCTCGAACATCTCGTCGGGGAACAGATCATGGCGGTGATCTGCCAGGAACGCCTCGACGCTCCCGGCAGGAACGAGCTGTCGGCACAGGGCCGCCGCATCGAGCAACTCACGATTGGGATCGCTGTGACCTTGCATCCACCAATTCTTGACGATGGGCAGGCAAAACGCGAGCACCGTTTGTCTATTTTTCAACAGGCTCCTAGAGGCCTGTCACGCCTTCGTTGTCGAACACGATCGTCATACCCTCGTACGCAAGGCACACGCGGTCTTCCATTCCGAGCCATTTGCCTCGGGCCTCAGTGAGAAGCTCTTCGAGCTCACTGTCGGTGTGGTACGGATCGTGATGGAACAGGACGACCTTGTCCACGGCCGCCTTGTGGGCGAATTCCATGGTCGCAGCAAT
>DAIQQK010000135.1:0-8285 GCA_036786835.1 Acidimicrobiales bacterium
CCTTCGCCGCACCCCACGTCTACGACGGTCGATCCCGGCTGCAGCCCAAGATCACTGACCAGGTCGTAGAGCATCTCCGGTCCACGTGGATCCAAGCTCGCGTCGAGTGCAGCTTGGAACTCCTCTTCGATGCGGGGGTACTTGTCGTACGCCTCTTCGAGTGAACCATAGGTCTCGCACAGCGGGTCTTCATCTGACATTCGCGGCCTCCACTCGGCGAGTCACTCGATACCGGACACTCCTGCCCTGGGCGCTTGCCGGATGGCCCAGGCTAAACGTGTCGAGCAAGAATCGTCGGCGTTGGCGCGGTCAGGGCGCCCACGAGACAGGCGCAGCGCGCCCTGATTCAGCCAGCGCTCGTGTCGATCACACAGAAGAGGTTGCCTTCTGTGTCGGCAAGGACCACGAAGTCGGGGTCGTCAGGGTAGAGATCCCAGTCGACCCGCTCGGCGCCGATGGACACGAGCCGGTCCACCTCGGCTGCCTGATCGGAGGCGTCTCCTGCATACAGGTCGAGGTGGATGCGGGGGTGGTCTTCCAGCGGCGAACTGCTGAGTTGGAACGCGAGCGCCGTACCGATGCCGTCCGAGGGGACGAGCACGCTCCAGTCGTCTCCGATCTCACCCTCCCGGGGGACGTAGTCGAGCGCTTCCGTCCAGAACGCGATGGCTCGCCGCATGTCGTCCACACCCAGCACCACCGTCCCGATGCTCAGCACCCGCGGATGTTGACACGGCGCACCGAAGGACGCAACAGCCGTCAGGGTTCCGTTTCTGTGTGAGCAAGGACCCTCCAAGATCACTCACGGCGCCAAAGATGCCTCAACGGGGCAGCGAGCTGTGGGACACGCTCGGAGATCGCAGAGTCGGCACAGCCGCTCTGCCTGCGCGCGATCGGCAGTCATCCCTCCCAGCATCTTCGACAGGAGAACACCGAGCTTGCGCTGTTCCTCGGCGCTGAGGGTCGAGACCGCCACATCGACTGCTTCGCGTCGAGACCGCAAGATCGACTGAGCGAGTTCTGCACCGCTGCTCGTGAGGCGGATGCGTACGCGGCGGCCGTCGCGAGCGTCTCCTGATCGGGTGGCTAGCCCTCCTTCGACCAACTGGTTCACGAGGCGGACCGCAGCTGGCTGACTCAGGCCTAACGGCTCACGCAGGTCCTCGATGCCGCAGTCCGGTTCCTGGGCCAGGTACGACACGGCGGCTCCGAGGGCCCCGGAATGACCCGCGACATCGGTCACCGATCGGCTGAGAGCGTCGGACACGGCGAGTGCGAACGTTCCGACGAGGTTGTTGACAAATCGATTCATGGCGCGATACTACATCAGTGAGGTATATATTTGCGGGATCCAACCACGATCGTTTGCATCAGGACTCCTGGGCGTTCGAACAGACGGTTGATCAGGCCGAGATCTGGCTTCGCGGCGAAGCGGACCTGATCATCGCCGGTATGGGTCGGCGGGTTCCCCTCCTCGTGCAGCTTGGCGTGCTCGCGCATGCGGATCTCGAGCGCCTGTGCGGCCTGGGGCGCTATTGCCGACGTGGGTCGGTTCGCCGAACCTGGGGATCCGACATGGCTCGCCTCGCAGGAGACCTCGCCGCGTCTACCGGGACGCCCGAGGCGCTTCGAGGATTGCAGCGCGAGCTGCTGATCCCACTCGAGCTGGAAGTGCTGGGTGGCAGGCATCTGCTGTCGGACAGGGAGGACCTCATTCGACTCGTCCGGAGTTATCTGGCAACGCGGCGCAACTAGTGGTGCCCTTGTGTACCGGCCAGATGGTCGCGAGCCGTTCTCGCCCACGAGCCGATCCATAGACTTGCTCGAGGCGCGAGTCAGAGGCGCTCGTGCACAAGAAGGGGGGCGCCGTGTTCGGTGTCAGCGTCCAGTTCGATTACGACGGCGATTTCGATCGCTCACGAGTGATCGCTGTAGCCAACAATGCACGGCCGGCCTTCGAGGGCATGCCCGGTTTGCGGTTCAAGGCTTTCGCCTTCGATGAGGGCCGGCAGCGGGCGATGAACTTCTATGTGTGGGAGTCGGAGGAGGCGGCACGAGCCTTCTTCACCGACGAGCTGCGGGAACGCGTGACGGATCTTTACGGTGTCCCACCGACCATCGCCTTCCTGGAGATCGCACAGCTGGTCGACAACTCTCCGGCGTAGCGGCTCGAACGTTCGTCGGGCCTCGACGAGATACCCAGACTCGGCCTCCCGCTCGACACCTCCGCACAAGCACCGCAGGAGACCACTCCGAGGCCGCTCCGAGTTGGCCGTCGACGAGATGCTCCGACGCCGCTCCGAGGCGGCGGTCGACGAGATGCTCCGAGGCCGCTCCGAAGGCCTACCCGGTGAGCGGCGTCGCGAACCACCAGCGATGGCCCTCCAGGTCACCGACGCCGTACTCCCCTCTGCCGGCGTGCAGCCGGCAAACGACCGGAACTCGCAGTTGAAGTGCGGCTGGTCGTAGTACCCGGCAGTGACCGCGATCCTGCCGAGCGAGGACGCCGGGGACCGGGACCGGAGCAGCTGGACGGTTAGCTCGAACCTCAGAAGCCGAGCACACGTCTTTGGCGAGACCCCGACCTGCTCGCGAAAGCGTGAGTTGAGGGTAACGCTGGCTCCTGCCGGTCTCGTGCACGAGCTCTTCGATGCGACAGTTCCCGTTTCGGTGCGCCAATTGACGCCACAACCAATGCACTTCCAGCGCCAGCCCCGGGTTGCCTTCGTACTTGGCTCCGATCAGCCCGTCCAACAGGTCGAAGCGGCTCGACCATGACGGAAGTGCAGCCAATTGTTCGACGAGCTCCTCGCCCTTTCTGCCGAGAACGGCGTCAAGCCGAGAACGGCGTCAAGGGGATCGATCCGGTCAGCCAGCTCGGCCGCGGGGACACCGAGGAACGCCTGAGCTCCGGCAGGTGTCAGACCTGCACACCGCGCTGGCACCCCGAGAGGGTCGTGAGCGAGGCGCGGGTCTGGGTACCGAGGACGAAGGCGCCCAGCGATACCGGCGCTTCCGCCTCGTCATAGGCAACGGTCACCCGGTCGCCGAACGCGAGGACCAGGCTCGTACCCGCCTGGGCGACCTCTCTCCGAGTGAGGATCGCCGATTGCTCCTCGTAGCCCGCGTACCGCCTCACACATCGGCTGGCGGTCCCCGCGCGGACGCGAGTCGCCATCTCGTGCACATCGCGCTCGGTCTCCCACCGGGAGAGCCTGTATCCCGTCGATGCCACGCCTACAGCCTTGCGCCCCGGTCCTGCACTCTTGGCCCGCGTGTGGCCGTGATCAGCCGGCCGATATGACGCCGGGTCCTCGCCGACACGACAAGGGCTACGACGTGAGTGCCACCTTGACCCACGACCGGCCACCGTCGGTCGTGTGAAGCAGGGGGGCAGACTCGACGAGGTCCCAGGCCCATCCATTCGTCACGCTGGTGAAATCGACTTCGTCATTCGCGAGAGTCGAGCTCGAGCGAACCGTGGACCACGACCCGCCCGCGTTCGCGGTGGCATAGATCGACGTGCCCTCGGGAATCACCCACGCTGTGGGCGAGATCACGTCGATGCCCGCCCCCTTGGCCGGTGTGAGTGGTGCTCGATGCTCGATCCACGTGATCCCGCCGTTGGTCGTCGAATACACGGCCTCCTCGTAGCCGGGCACCACGAGGCCGACCGCGCCGATCGACGGCGAGGAGAAGACGGGCGGCCACGTCACGACGCCGCCGGCCGCCCCGGGGACCAACCCCAGGCTCACGACTGTCCACGTCCGACCGGCGTCATCGGTCCGATCGAGCTCGCCAGCCTCCCCGTTGCAGGCCTGTGCCGCCCAGCCGGTCGAGATCGTGCTGAACGTCAGGCCTTGCTTGTCACACGCGACCGGCAATGCGCCAGGAGTGCCGGGTTGTCCGACCGGTGAAGCGCTCTTCGACAGCTCGGTCCAGGTCGATCCCCCATCGGATGTCCCGTAGATCGTCACCTGGTCCGATCCCATCGCAGCACCGTTGTCCGCCTCGAGCCACCCATGTTTGGGGTCGAGGAAGAACAGCGCGTCTGCAGTGCCGGAGAATTTCGGTCCGCGTCGCTGCCAGGTCCTCCCGGCGTCCGTCGTCTCGTACAGCTCAACGTAGATCGCTGGGCCGGTCAGAGCGGGACCTCGGGGGGACGTCCAAGAGGCAGCGATCCACCACGTGGAGCGGCTCAGGAACGCCCCGGTGATCGTCGCCTGCGGCGAATGGAGGAAGACGTTCACCTTCCGGGTCCCCGGAGGGGACACGTCGCGCCAGCTCTTTCCTCCGTTGAGGGTGACGAGGAGCCGATTCGGACTCTCGGTCACGACCCATCCGGTGGACGCGTTCAGGAAATGCACAGCTCGGATCGTGCCTGTCCAAAGCGGTGGGCGCGCTACACCGCCAGGACGAGTCGTGGAGGTGGTACTCGACGACGGGGCGGTGCCGCCCGAGCCAAACAGGTGGAGCTGAGGCAGCGGCACGACGAAGACCGCCACGATGGCCGCAGCCACCAGCACGACGCCAACGCCTCGTAACACGCGCCTGGAGGGGAATCGACGAGCTTGGCTGATTATGTCGCTCGATGAAAGCGCCCAATCAGATGCCGCCGCAACCTTTCCCGCCTCGTTCACGAGGTCGTCGATCGTGCGGTCAAACGAACGGTCGGGAATGTCATCGGGCATTTGCTTCACCGCTCCTCGTGACGGGCGCAGCCTCGATGCCCAAAGCAGCGCCCAGGGCAGCTCGCGCGCGGGACACCCAGACTCGGACCGATCCTTCGCTCGTTCGCATCTCCTTTGCGACTTCCGCAGCCGTCAGGCCGACGAACGCGGTCAACACCAAGGCCTGGCGTTGATTCGGGGGTAGGGCTCTCAGCGCACTGATGACGTCAAGGTGCTCGGCGGAGGCTGCTGGCGATGTCGTGTCGACCGTCAACAAGGCGCTCCGGGCACGGCGGACGGCCAGCCGGCGCCAGCGCCCCACGGCCAGGTTGTAGAGCACCCTGCGGAGCCACGCGTCAGGTCGTTCCAGCGTCGAGACGCGCCTCCAATCTCGCCAGGCTCGCAGAAACGCCTCCTGGACGAGGTCCTGCGCCTCTTGGCGGTCGCCCGTGAGAAGGTAGGCCTGCGCGAGCAGGCTCTGTTTCGTACGCTCAAACAAGCGACCAAACTCCTGGGCCGCGACCGGGTCCGCCACGATGGTCTCCTCCGACGGTGATCCTCACGTGAGTTAACACGCGAAGGGAATCGAATTCGCAACAGTCACGGAGCGGCTTTTTCGAGGTCCTGAGCCGACGGCCGGAGCCGACCCCCTCACGCTAGGGTGAGCCATCTCGTATGCGAGCTCGCAAACCTGAAGGCGGCGCGACTCGAGGGATTGACGAGTCCGTTTCTCGGTTCAGCCGGCGGCGGCTCCTCGGCATCGGTCTTGGTGGGATCGCGGCCGTGGCGGCCGCCGGAGCGGCCGGCCTGGAGCTCGTCGACCATGGGGTCCTCCCCGGCAAACAGGAGCTCGACCGGCTGGACGGCGCGTGCTCGGTGGCCAACCCGCCGCTCAAGTTCTCGCCGCTCGGGCCATCGAGATCGGGCCAGTTCTTCTCACTGGCTCGCAACGCGACCGTGGGCTACACGCTCGCCTTTCCACCGGGGTACCGGCCGGGAACTGAACTGCCGCTCATCGTGACGCTCCACGGCTTTGGGGCCAATCACACCGACGCTCTGGCCGGAATGTCCCTGGCCCAGGCCTTGGCGCTGCAGGCCGGCGGCCGGCCGCTCGCTCCGATGGCCATGGTCGCGGCCGACGGCGGGAACGGCTACTGGCACCCGCATCCGGGTGACAATCCCATGGCGATGATCATCGACGAGCTGATCCCGATGTGCCAGGAGCTTCACTTGGGCCGCAAGCCGGAGCGAATCGGCACCCTCGGTATCTCGATGGGAGGCTACGGTGCCCTTCTGCTTGCCGAGAAGTATCCCCGTCTCATTTCCGCGGCGGCCGCCATCAGCCCGGCGATCTGGACCAGCTACGGGCAGGCGAACGGCGCGGAGCCGAGCGCCTACACCTCGGCCGCGGACTTCGCCGCCAACGACGCTGTCACTCACGCCAACGCCTTGGCCGGCATACCGGTGCGGGTCGCATCAGGCTTCGACGACCCGTTCTACCCCGGAGTCGAGGTACTCGCGCAGGCGCTGCCGAAAGGCGCCGCCGTGGACTTCGCCAAGGGCTGCCACACCTCTGCGTTCTGGGTCGAGCAGGAGCCGATCTCTCTCGCGTTCCTCGCGCAGCATCTGGCTGCCGCGCCAACGGGTGCTTAGCTGCTTGTGCCCGGCCCGACCGGAACTGATGAACCGCGTGGAACCGGTCCCCTGGCAGGCACGTCCAAGTTGATGGTGAAGCTCTATCGGCAAGAAACTTCCTGGCAAGACCGGGGCGACGTGAGACATCTCGCTCGGTCCTTTGCTCGCCGCGTATTCGCGCCCGCAGTAGCCGTGACGGCCATCTGCCTCCTGGGTGGATGCCTCCCTGTGGGCCACGAACCAGGAGCGATCCATCCGCCCCACGCCACGGTCACGGGACGGGCGTTCGCCTGCCAAGGCGTGGTCAACGGGCATCCGAAGGTCACCGTGCAGGCACTGTGGCCGGACGGCCGACTCGTCCAGTCGGAAACCCTGGAGTCCGGCGGCACCTACAAGCTGCTCCTGACACCGGGTCACTATCTGATCCGGGCGCTCCCGTACAAGCCGGTGCGGGTCTCCTTGCGTGCGGGCGAGATCTGGCGCCACACGTTCTTCAACATCTGCGTGTGACTCACGTGTCGGTCCGTTCGTGGCACAGCGCACCTGCGGCAGATGGCGTGACCGAGGTGGGCGCGCCACGACCAACGCGCGCAGCGCACGAGCCCGAGCTCTGCGGCGATGGCGACAACCGCCCGGCACCGACAGCTGACAGTCTTGGGAGTGTTACGACGACCTCTGGGGCTGACCGAGGGCGGGCGAGCAAGAGGCGGCCACACTTGACTGAAGGAGCGGGAGGCGAGCAGTGAGCAGGGAGCTCGCGACGGGCATGTCGTCGCAAGGAGCACCTTCTCGGTGGCGGTTGCTCGAGACGCTGATGCGCCTGTCGACGGCATTGGTCGTGTTGGCTGCGCTCGCGGTGGGCGTGACGGGTGCCGTCCGTTACGGTGTCACGTTCTGGCTCTACCGCGGGTTCTCTGCTCCCAACGTTCCCGCCACGGTCCCGGTCAGGGTGCCCGGAGGGACGCGCATCGTCCGGGTCGTGCCCGCCACGACCGAGGAGATCCTCGTCAAGAGCTCCGCGCTGGGAGGGTGGGCTGACCCGGTCTACGTGGTCCTCCCACCGGGTTACGCCCAGCACCCGCGGATCCGGTATCCGGTCCTCTACCTGCTTCACGGCACGCCAGGTGAGCCCTTGAACTTCTTCAACGTGGGTGACCTGATCCCGACCTACGAGGTGCTCGTCGCAGAGGGTCGCGTCCAGCCGATGATCCTCGTCGTCCCGAGCGGGGCGAAGAACTTCTTCACCGACACCGAGTGGGCCAACGGAGTACGGCCACAGAGCGCTTGGGAGACCTTCGTCGCCCGTGACCTCGTGCGCACGATCGACGCCCGCTACCGCACGATCCGTTCCGGGCGGTCGCGTGGCATCGCCGGACTCTCCGAGGGGGGCTACGGGGCGCTCAACATCGGATTCCACCACCTGGGCGAGTTCAGCCTCCTCGAGAGCTGGTCGGGCTACATGGAAGCAGAGAACATCCCTGCCATCTTCGGCAAGCAAGCGGGACTGCTCCGCTACAACAGCCCGGCCGACCAGCTTCCCCTGGTCGCTCCGTCACTCAGGTCCGATCACGTGTTCGTCTGGCTCTATGACGGCACCGATGACCCGCTCCTTTCACAGAGCCGTCTCTTCGCGACCCAGCTCGCACGCTTTGGTGTCAGCTCCCTGTTCCAAGCAGTCCACGGTCATCACAGTTGGGCCCTCTGGCGCTCGATGCTGAGCAGGTCGCTCATCGTCGCCTCGGAGCACCTCGGTCATGGGTGAGCGCTCGCGCAGCGGCCACTCGGCACCGGCCGCGCACGGCATCCTGGCTGCGACGGGGCGTGTCGCCGCGCTCGTCTTCGGGATCCTCCTCGCAGTCACGGTCGCGACGGGCTGGCTGTACTGGCTCCGTGGCCCAACCGCCGGTTGGCCCGGCCCGCTCGTCAACGACGCCCTGCCACTCGACGAGCTTCCCGGTCACGCGGCGATGCCAATTCTCG
>DAIQQK010000136.1:0-8284 GCA_036786835.1 Acidimicrobiales bacterium
TGGGCCTTACCCCCCCTGGTAGGCCACAGGGTGCGGCGCTTTCCACCGTCGTCTCGAGGCAACCTCTCGCGCGCGGAACCGACCGCCCAGATTCGTCACTTTTAATGATTTCAGGGGTGCTGGCCGGACTTACAATCGGGCGTTGGACACCCGGTGGTACCGGGCGTCTTGTGGGTTCGCCGTCGAGGCGGGAATGACGGCGGCTGGACTTCGGGGGGAGAATTGGGGGCCGCGTCGAGGCCCCCAATTTGCGTATTCCGCGCTGAACGGGGGGCCGTGGAGGGAACACTCATCCATGATCAGCCGGCTACCACCTTGCGTCGCTTACGCATCGCCCCTGAGTGGTGGGCGGCCATCGGGGTCTTTGCAGCGACGATGTTGCTCAAGCATCCCATGGTGTTCAAGTACGACGCCCGTTCCTATTGGAGGAGCTCGACTCTTCTCGCACACTTCTCGAACCCGTACCCGGCCGTGTTGTTGCCGCTACGCGGCGTCCTGACTCCCCTTCTCTACTTTCCGGCGGCCCTCGCAACCCGACTGGGCGGCAACGGGACAGCGGGCTACTGGGTGATCGCAGAGAACGGTCTGTTGATCGCTTTGATAGGCGCGGTACTGATCCCCCGACTGGTCGCTCTGTGGCGACCGGTGACCGCTCTCGTGGTCGCCGCGAGCGCCGGCTTGACTTGGCTGTTGATCGTGGGATTCGCCCCATATCCGCTGACCGATCTCTGGGCGCCTGCGTTGATGCTGACTGCGATCCTCGTTCTGTCCCGTCCAGGGATCATGCGCGTGATCCTCGGAGGCGTCTTGATAGGCGCAGCCGTCAATGTCAGACCTGCTTATGTGTTGCCGGCCGTGCTGGGCTTCGGCATCTTAATGTGGTTCCGCCGTTTCAGAGGTCTGTGGCTCATAGCAGGGGTATGGCTCGCGCTACTTCCCCAGACGATCCTCAATATGGTCAACGGGCTCGGTTGGTATCCGTGGCCCAAGCATGCGGGTTCGCAAACCCAGGAGCAATCGTTCTTCGGCTCGTTCACGGTGAGGCACGACACCTTCGCGTACGTGCAAAGGATAGAGCCACGGCAATTCTACTGCGACCCGTCCATGGCACGATCCCTCGGAAATCACGCGCCCCATTCGACTGTCGGGCTGATCTCGGCGTACGTTCACCACCCGGTTCAAGCGGTGGTACTGGTTTCCGAGAAGCTGAGCGCAGTCGTCCACTGGCCGATTTCGGCGCCATATTCCGCACCGACAGCCACTATCGACGCCATCTTCGCGCTCCTCGTGATCGCCGTGGTAGCTGTCGGAGCCTGGATACTGCTCAGTGGCCTGCGTGCAGGGGTAGACCTTCCAAAGGTCTTCCTCGTGGTGGTCTGGATAGGGACGATAGCCACGTTGGCGACCTCCACTCCCGAAGTGCGATATGCGGTGACGCTCGTGCTGGTCGGCGTCATCGGCTGCGTCTTCGGGATTGCCGGCGTCAAAGAGTTGCCGAGACCACGCGTTTCATGGCTCGTCGTCGCCGGCATCATCGTCGTGATCTTCGTGATCGGTCAGGTCGGCTTGAGTCACCCAGCACCTCAAGGGACGGTCACTACAGCCGTTTGCGCGCGGACTTAGAGAGAGGGGCGCGCGGGACAGACGGAAGAGAAACTCCCTCGGCTCCAAAAATAACCCCCTGGCCAGGGAAAACGCTGGGCAACGCGCAGATCGGGGCACTTCGCAGCGGGATACAAATTAAGCAGCGGGATACAAATTAATTGGTCTTCATAGCCTGGCTGGGTTTGGGGTACCTCCCGGGTGACCCGCTCCCTGAAATGGGCATGATTTGTCCTTTATTGCTCAACTTCCCTCCAAGTCGATCCGATATCTCTGACAGAAGACATCTGCGAGGAAGCGAGTAGAGATGACGACACAACTCGTGCGGTCAGAACCCGTCATCTGGAGAGACCAGCGCAGCGAGACCGCGACCGGCGTCCTACTCTTCGCCGCCTTGCTCACACCTGACGTGACAGAGCGCTGGTTCGAATCGGCCATGGGATTCGCGTCGACGACCGATGTGCCGGTGCACCGCAGAGCGCGCGGGATGCGGGTCATCGACTGGCTGCTCGGTCGCTGATCGAGAACGGCTCCTTACTGAGCCTCTGATCTGGAGCACCGCCCGACGAAGGTACGGCGTTGCGTCGCTGAGTTCGACTCCGCCCTCCGTGCCGACCAGGTGAGCTACCCTTGCCGAAGTGAAGCCACTGGTGGGGGCGATCGCTCTGCTGGGCACCTTGGCCGCCGCGTTGGGGGTGGTGTACCTGGTGGTCCCGGCTCGTTCGTTGCCTTCGTTCCTCCCAGGCCACCTGAGTGGAGTGTCGGGGCATCATGTAGGAGACGCAGCCTCAGCGGGTGCCGTAGCAGTCATGTTGTGGGCCTTCGCGGTGGTCGTTGCCTTGAGCGCACGTCGCTGACTTTGCCCGAGCTTCCCGATCGACGACCTTGTCGGCCAGGAAGGCCGGCATGACTCTTCGAACTGCGATAGGTGACGTCCTGTTTCGCGTCCCCCAGGGAGTGCGCGATCAGCTACCACGTCACGTTCGTGATGCGATCCGCCGCCGCGTCGGACCATTCGCCCCTTGGGAAGCCGGCTTTCCGAGGGAGGCTCGGGCCCTCCAAACGGGAGAGATGACCGGCTCGCCGGACTTCGTGGGAATCGGCGCCCAGCGGTCGGGGACCAGCTGGTGGTTCGGACTGGTTGTCGCGCATCCCGACGTCTCACACCGTGCGACGATCCACAAAGAGCGTCACTTCTTCACCCCGTTCGCCACCCGAGCCTTCGGTCTCGAGGACATCGAGAATTACCACAGGTGGTTCCCGCGTCCGGAAGGGACGATCACAGGCGAATGGACGCCCGACTACGTCTACCAGCCCTGGGTCCCACCACTGTTGGCCAGGGCAGCTCCCGAGGCGAAGATCCTCATGCTGGTACGGGATCCGGTCGAACGCTTCTTGTCTGGATTGGCTCATCCACGAATGACTCGATCGTCCCCGCTCGGGGACGTGCTGAGCGAAGCCGTCACCCGTGGTTTCTATGCTTCGGCACTGAGGACCTGGTTCGACTATTTCGACTCCCACCAGATCCTCGTCCTGCAGTACGAGGCATGCGCAGAGGACCCGGTGCCGCTGCTGAGAAGGACGTATCTCTTTCTAGGGCTCGACGCAGATTTCGTGCCCACTGACTTGAGTCAGCGGGTTTCCCCCACGCTCGGCGAGAAATCGAGTCTGGATCCCGACGCCAGAAGACGCCTGGCAGCGTTGTACAGCGAGGACGTCGACCTGTTGTGTCGCCTCGTTCCCGATCTCGAGTTGAGCCGTTGGCCGAACTTCCGGTGATGCGAGTGGGTCCGGCGAGCTCGCGAAAGGGGTGAGGTGAGCTCGTGGCGCTTGCGCGTGTGAGTGTCATAATCCCCACTCGTAACCGCTGCGACGAGTTGCGGATCGCGGCCTCGTCGGTCCTGTCCCAAGACTTGCGCGAGCTCGAACTCGTGGTGGTGGACGATGCCAGCACCGACACGACGCCCGATCTCCTCGAGCAGCTCACCAAGGATCCTCGAGTCCGCACGACTCGCAACGAGCGGGCTCTCGGTGAATGCGAATCCCGGAACTTGGGGTTGAGATTGGCGGAAGGGGATTTCGTCGCCTTCTGCGACGACGACGACAGCTGGCTTCCCGGGGCGGCGACCGCTTTGCTCGAATACCTGACGGAGAACGCCCATGTCGGAGCGGTCTCGTCCTGGTACAAGGTGCTGCACGCAGACACAGGACGCACCGTGGATTTCCGAGGACCGCGAAACTTCGACGCTCGGCAACTCCTCTGGCAGAATTTCACGATCGTCTTCGGGATGTTTCGCCGCTCAGCGTTCTCCGCACCTCTGCACTTCGACCCTGCTCTGGTAACGGGAGGAGATTGGGACTTCTGGTTGCGCAGCGCGCTGGAGAGGCCCGTGAAGACGTTGCCCCGTTTCCTGTACACCTACCGGCGCCACGGGGGGTCGCAAGTGACCGCTGCCGTCGTTCGGCAGGCGGAGGGTCGCACGGCGCTCTTGACGAAGCACGCGTCGAGAATGTCGACCGCATGCCGTCTCTATCACGAGACCGTCCTAGTCGGGTACCGCGACGGACGAAGCGGAATGCGAAGGCACCTGGCCGGCTCCATGCGAACACGCGCACGTGACGCGACCTACGTAGGAGCGGTCCTGGCCGGCAGCTCTGCCGCCAGTCACCTGGGCATGAGACTCGGGGACCCGGGGCTCCAGGCCCGTCTCATGGCCAAGATGGTCAGGTGGGACCCGTCGTTCCGGTCGGAGACGTGACCCTCCTTCGATTCATCAATCTTGATGAATCGAAGTGTGACGGGCCCGGACAAACTGGGGCAGACGCGTCTTCTAGAGTAGGCGGGACGAGTTCGAGCAGATGTTGGACAACATGACGGTCGAGGAGGCCTCACCGGCCCCACCGGTGGTCGTTGCCGAGTCGCCTCCGGACACCCGGAGAAACAAGTACAGGACAGCTGCGACTGCCGCCGCGGCATGCGCCGTGCCTCTTTTGTATGTCCTCTATGTCGTGCGCTATTCGGTCGACGTGCCGGAGCTCGACGAGTGGCTGAGGGTCCACTTGGTCCATCACGCGATTCACGGACGTCTCTCATGGGGTGATTTGTGGGCCCCGTACAACGAGGGGCGGATCCTCGTCGGGAACCTGATCTACGCGGTCTCGGGCCTCGTCGATCACTTCGACATACGAACCCTCATGTTCCTCAACGCTGCGCTCTTCATCGCCTCCTTCTGGCTCTTGTTGGCGATCTTCCGCAAGTACAAGGGGAAGAGAGCAGGAGCAATATCCATTCTGGTGATGAGCGTCATCTGGTTCAGCGTCGCTGATGCCCAAAATCCACTAACCGGCACTCAGGACCCATACCTGGTCGTCTTCTTCATGGTTTCGATGATCTTCCTACTTCACGTACCGCGTGGCCATCGGAACCTCTTCCTGGCACTGGCCGCCCTCGCGGCCGTGGGGGCGTCTTTGACAGCGATCCAGGGCTTCCTCTTGTGGCCTGTCGGCTTCGTCTGCGTCCTGTGGAACGATCCACGAGCCCGGCGAACCTGGGCGGAGTGCGCCTCGTGGGTCGCCGCAGCAGGACTGACCCTGGGCTTGTACTCGATCAACTTCAAGTTGACCAGCGGGTGCGCTGGACGCCTGAAGGGCCAGTGTTCGCTTCATTTCGCCGTCCATCATCCCGTGGCGGCAATGCGCTTCCTTTCGGTCCTCGTGGGCAACGTCGTTCCGACGGGCTATTGGGGAAGCGTCCTCGCTCCTCCCAAGCATTTCCTGACACAGGAGCTCGTCGGCGTGACGATCCTGCTCTCTGCCGTATTCGTGGTCGTGCAAACCGTAAGGCAGCACGGCATGGTGCGTGTTCCACTTCCTCTGCTCCTGATCGGCTTAGGACTTCTCTACGACCTCGTGATCGTCGAGGGGAGAGCTGCCACCGGACTCAACGGGGCAGTGGGCAACAACCGCTACGTGCTGCCGAACTTGATCATGCTTCTCGGGGTCGTCATATACGCACTCACCCATATTCCTCCTCGCCGCAGGGCACTGGGCGAAGCACAATGGCGTTTCGGGCTTCGGTGGCTGGTCGTGGGAGTGCTCGCGGTCTTTCTGGCAACTCAACTGGTCGTCAGCACGCGATTCGGGACGCGCAACGGAGTGCTCTCCAAAGACATCTCGGTGACAGCCGCGCGAATCATGGTCAACCTCGACCGGGTCCCAGCTTCGGAACGCGGATGCGAGCTCGGTCGAGCCATGTACTCGGGTCTCGTAGGGCCGGCGTTTGCCCTCGAACACGGGTCCCCTATCCTCGCCTATGCCAAGGCGGACCACCTCACGATCTTCCAGCCCGGATCGTTTCGTGCGTACCGGGCAGCGGGTCTCCCGCCCATCAGTTCCGCCTGCACGTCCCCGAAGCCCTGAGCGGCTAGCGGGCGATTCGAGCCGTCCCTGCCGGCGACGCGATCTCGGTGCGTGCCCAGTCCACTGTTTCGCGCAGGCCGTCCACCAACGGAGTGGGCATGACCCCGGGGAAGAGGGTCCGTAGCCGCGAGGTGTCGGCCTGCGAGTCTCTGACGTCACCCGGTCTGGGCTCAAGATGCACCAAGTCGAGCGGACGTTCGACGACCAGCTCCAGCAGGGAGGCGAGCTCTAGTAGGGAGCACCGCTCGCCGAAGGCCAGGTTGACCGGCTGGGGACAGGTCACACCACGACTCAGTGCGTCGACCAGCATGCTCGTCACACTTCCCACAAAGGTGAAATCGCGTGTCTGTTTGCCGTCGCCGTGGACCGGGAGGGGTTTGTCCTGCAATGCAGCCGACACGAAGGTCGGTATGACAGCTGCGTATGCGTGATCCGCTCTCTGGAACGGACCGAAAACATTGAAGAAACGGAATGCCAGGACCGGCAGATCGAAAGACGCTGAGTACGAGAGCGCATATGCCTCTGCGGCGAGCTTGCTTGCAGCATAGGGGCTGAGTGGCGAACAAGCGACCGTCTCCGGTGCCGGAAGCAGACGGTTTGCCCCGTAGACCGATGACGAGGACGCCACGATGACTTGAGGCCGCCCTCCGTGGCGTGCAGCTTCGAGCACGCGCAGAGTCCCGAGTACGTTGCACTCGTTGGTGGCAAGTGGGTCCTCGAGCGACCTGGTGACCGAGGGGCGAGCGGCCAGATGGACCACTGCATCTGCACGCGACACCAGACTTCTCACCAGCTCCGCGTCGAGGACCGTCCCTACGACCAGGTCGATGCCGTCGATCCCGTCGAGGTTGCCTGCTCTCCCGGTCGAGAGGTCGTCGAGAACGACGATGCTTTCGATCCCGCCGCTCGCCGACAGCGCACGACACAGGTTGGAGCCGATGAACCCGGCTCCACCGGTGACGACCAACGAACGAGGAGCTTCACCTAGAGGATGCAACTTCGCTTCAGCTCACGGCTTCCATGTCCGAGGGATCGCTGACGTCCACGACCTCACGACTCGCGTGGCGCACGACCGGGGTGACGAGCGGTTTGTCGCCGACGCTTGGCGTCACGGTTGAGAACAGAATCTCCCGCACTAGCTCGCTCTCGCGGTGGGTCGTCGCTTGGCGAAGCCCTGTGAGCCCGCTCATAACGGTCGGCATCGGTTGGATAGCACGAGCCAAGCGTTTGATCGATGGGTGCGAGGTCGGCAGCAACCTCTCGCCTGTGGCATACAAGTCCTCGTGGAGCTTCTCGCCGGGTCGAAGCCCGACGATCTGAATGGGAATGTCGGTCTCGACTTGATAACCCGACAGGCGGATCATTCGCTCGGCGAGGTCGAGAATCCGGACCGGTTCTCCCATTTCCAACATGAATGTCTCTCCGCCGCAAGAGAGGACAGAGGCTTGTAGCACGAGCTGTACGGCTTCTTGCACGCTCATGAAGAACCGCGTCGCTCGGGGATCGGTGACGGTCAGAGGACCACCCGAGGCGATTTGCCGGGCAAAGGTCGGGATGACGCTTCCCCTGCTCCCGAGGACGTTGCCGAAGCGCACCGCGCAGTAGGCCGCGTCCTCGGGTATGTGGGCCATGACGACCTGCTCGGCGAGCTGCTTGGTAGCGCCCATGACGCTCATGGGGTGAGCAGCCTTGTCGGTCGACACCAGGACAAAGCGTTTGGTCTTGGCTCGCGACGCGGCTTGCACCACATTGAGAGTTCCGAAGACGTTCACCTTGGCCGCTTCGACGGGGTGCGATTCGAGTACGGGAACGTGCTTGTGTGCTGCAGCGTGGAACACCACATCCGGACAGTGGCGCATGAATGCTTCGAGGACGGCGCCCCTGTCCGTGACGTCTATGAGCAGCTGGTCGCACGTGCCGGCCAAGGCCACTGCGATGTCGTGAAGATGGGTCTCGTCGTGGTCCAGCAGAATCAGTTGTCCAGGCTTGAATTCCGCTATTTGCCGGGCGATCTCTGCTCCGATCGAGCCTCCCGCTCCTGTGATCAACACCTTCTGACCGACGAGCGAGGATTTCACCGCACCCATGTCGATGTGTACCGAAGCGCGGCCCAGGAGGTCTTCGATGTTGGGTTCACGAGCTTGACGGATCGCAACGGTCTCGGACTTGCTCGAGACGATCTCGCGCACCGAGGGAAGGATCTTCATCGATATCCCCGCCGCCTCCGAGACGTTCAATGCACGCTCTACCAGTTCGGGCGCGG
>DAIQQK010000022.1:0-10245 GCA_036786835.1 Acidimicrobiales bacterium
CGGCCCCGGGCTCATCGTCATGGTCGGCGACAACGACGCCGGCGGAGTCGCGACCTACTCGGCAGCAGGACAGAACTACGGATTGAGCCTGCTGTGGACCCTGCCACTGCTGATACCCGTCCTCATCGTCAACCAGGAGATGGTCGTCCGGCTCGGCGCCGTGACAGGTGTGGGACACGCCCGACTCATTCGAGAGCGCTTCGGGAAATTCTGGGGTGCATTCTCCGTGGGAGATCTGTTCGTTCTGAATTTCCTCACGATCGTCACCGAGTTCATAGGCATAAGCCTCGCGCTCGGATACCTCGGAGTCAGCTCTTACATCTCGGTCCCACTGGCAGTGCTCGGCCTCGTCGCCATGACGGCGACCGGGAGCTTCCGGCGCTGGGAACGCTTCATGCTCGTGTTCATCGTCGCCAACTTCCTCGTGATCCCACTGGCGATATACGCACACCCGCACGCTGGTCCGATCTTGCACGGGTTCGTGGTTCCCGGAGTTCACGGAGGGTTCAATTCCACGTCGGTTCTGCTCATCATCGCAATCGTTGGAACGACCGTTGCTCCGTGGCAACTCTTCTTCCAGCAGTCGAACATCGTCGACAAGAGGATCACACCGCGATACATGAACTACGAGCGTGTGGACACAGTTGTCGGATCGTTCGTGACGATACTTGCGGCCAGCCTGATCCTGGTCACGGTTGCCTTTGCATTCGCACACACTCCACTTGCGGGGAAGTTCACCAACGCGGCCGACGTCGCACGCGGACTGGCCCGGCACCTGGGTCACGCGTCGGGCGTTCTGTTCGCAATTGTCCTGCTGAACGCGTCGATCATCGGTGCAGCGGCCGTCACACTCTCGACCTCCTACGCGTTCGGAGACATCTTCGGCATGCGCCACTCATTGCATCGCAGGGTGGGCGAGGCGAAGTTCTTCTACGCGTCGTACACGGGAATCGTGGCAGCAGCCGGCGGCGTAGTCTTGATACCCGGTGCTCCTCTCGGCCTGATCACCACCTCGGTGCAGGCTCTGGCCGGCATACTCCTTCCGAGCGCGACCGTCTTTCTCGTTCTGCTTTGCAACGACCGAGGGGTTCTTGGTCCATGGGTGAACCGCCCATGGCTCAACGCGGTCGCCACCGTCATCGTTTCGGTCCTCTTCGTTCTCTCCCTGATCCTCATGACGACCACCGTGTTCCCCAATATCAACGTCGGGCTGCTTCTAGTCGTACTTGCAGGCACGCTCTTCGTCGTCCTGGCAACGGCCGGGGCGTTGTACCAGAGGTCTCTCTCTTCGCGCCCGGCATTGGAAGAAGCCCCCGACCTCAAGCGTGAGACCTGGCGGATGCCACCGTTGAGCCTGCTCGAAAGGCCTCCTTGGTCACGGGGACGCACACTCACCATGTACTCGATGTACGGGTACGTGTTCCTTTCCGTGGCACTTCTCCTCGTGAAAGCGATACAGCTCGGCCTTCACAAATGAACTCCGAGCGTTCAGGCGGCCCGGTGGAACATGACCTCGTCAAGGGTCGACGCTCTCAGCTCGAGGTCCTTCAGTCTCGCCGCCAGGAGCTCGAGGGTCGCATGAGTCCGTTCGGCGGTCCCCGCAGGGCACATCACGTCGGTGTCGTGCAACAGCACGATCGCGCCGGGCTCCAAGTGACGCCCGATTCGTGCCATCACCGCTGACGGGTCGCTCTCGGCCCACTCACGTCCCCAGGCGGACCAGAGCACAACTTCCATCCCATGGCGACGAGCCTCGAGGATCGTCCCCGCGGTGAGCTGTCCGTACGTCGGCCGGTACCAGCGCGGACGACCATCGAGGGCCTCGAGAGCCTCCACCGACCGCGCCATGTCGCGTCTTATCCACGCCGGGGAGCGAAGCAGGTGGTGCTCGTGCTCGTAGCCGTGTGAGCCGATGCCGTGGCCCCGGCGGAGGATCTCGTGGACGAGATCCGGATGGGCATCAGCCAGGCTGCCCAGCACGAAGAACGTGGCGCGCATCCCGAGATCGTCCAGGAGATCGAGGGTTCGGGGAGTCGACTCCGGCGACGGGCCGTCGTCGAAGGTCAGGGCGACTCGGTCAGAGCCACCGGGAGCGCTCCACCTGCACCAGCCATGAGGCAAGGCTCCCAGTGGAACCGGAGACCACTGCCCCAGAACGCACACGCTCGGAAGGTAGTGGGCGAGCAGCGCCAGGCCACCCGCTCCCGACGCGAGGGTGCCGATCCGCCTCGATGCCCTCATTCGCGAGATCGTACGTGGGAAGAGCTCATGCCACGCCGAGCGCGGATCCGGGCTCGGCCTCGTCGACGACCACCCCTTGGGCGCCGGCAGCCGCGAGCTCCGCATCGGCGAGCCGCCGGTGCTCGTTTCGATGTCTGATCGCTATCACCGCCGACGCCACCACGGCAGCGCCTGAACCGACCAGGAGCGCGACGCGCGGGCTGGAGACCTGGGATATCCAGCCCACGAGTGGTGCGCCGATCGGTGCGGTGCCGAGGAAGCCGATCGCGTACAGAGCCATGACCCGCCCTCGCATCGACGGGTCGACCCGTATCTGGATCGTCGAGTTGGCCGTTGCGATGAAGGCGATCGACAGCGCGCCCATCGGGACGATCAACCCGAGCGCGCTCGGGAGGGTGGGCGCGACCGCCACGGCACCGATCAACACTCCGAAGGCCATGCCGATGGTGGTCAGCCTGTGGAGAGTCGGTTTGCCTCGCCCGGCCACGATCAGGCCTCCGATGACCGCTCCCGTGGCCATGAGAGACGTGAGCGCAGAGAAGGCCGCCGCCCCCTCGTGGAACGTCTGGCGCGCGAGCAACGGGAGGATCACGTTGAAGTTGTAGACGAGCAATCCCACGACGAAGACCAATATCAGGGGCTCTCGCAGCTTCGGGGTCCGCCAGACATAGGACAGCCCGTCGCGCAGCTGACCTTTGGCCCGGACCACTCGCTCGACAGGGTGCAGCTCAGATCGGCGCATCATGAGCAGCGCCGCGATCACCGCCGCGTAGCTAGCCGCGTTCACCTCGAAGCACACTGCGATTCCTACGGTCGCGATCAGCACTCCGGAGATAGCCGGGCCGACGATACGAGCACCGTTCATCACGATGCTGTTGAGGCTCACGGCATTCGGGAGGTCGTCCGGCCCGACCATCTCCACCACGAAGCTCTGCCGAGCGGGGTTGTCGAACAGGTTCACGAAGCCGAGGAACAGAGCGAGCAGGTACACCTCCCAGAGGTGGGCCGACCCGGCCGGACCCTTCCCGACGAAGACGAGCAGTCCCAAGAAGAACGCGAGCACCCCCGCCGAGGCTTGGGTGGCGACCAGCAGGCGTCGCTTGTCCACCCGGTCCACGACGAGGCCTCCCCACGCCCCGAACAGGAGCATCGGCAGGAACTGAAGCGCTGTGGTGATCCCGACGTCCAGACCGGCCTGCCCGCTCGGCGCCAGATATCTCACGACCAGCCACGCCTGAGCGACGCTCTGCATCCACGTCCCGCTCACCGAGATGATCTGTCCCGTGAAGTAGAGGCGGTAGTTGCGAACGCGCAGGGAGTGGAAGGTCGTGCGCGCGACCTTGCGGATCTTGGTCACGCCAGCTCCGCCAGGTGCTCGAGCAACGCCACGAGCTCGCCGAGACGCTCACGCTCCTCGGGGGCGAGACGCGTCAGGCGCTGCACCAGGTACGCGTTGCGCAACGATCGGTTCCTTTGGAGGAACTTGCGCCCCGACCCGGTCAGCTCCACGCGCGCGATCCGCCGGTCCGTCGGCTCCACGCGCCTCGAGAGGAGCCCTCCTGCTTCGAGCGCGTCGACCTGGCGGGTCATGCTCGGCGGCTGAACCTGCTCGGACGCAGCCAGCTCTCCCAGCGTCGGAGCGCCGAGCCGCTCCACCGAGTAGAGGACGGAGACCTGAGATTGGGTGACCTCTCCGGCGCCCTGCTGGCGGATCTTGCGAGAGAGCCGACCCACGGTGAGCCTCAGCCGCGCTGCTAGCTCGGCTTCGCTCAGTTGGCCGGGACGACCGGCATGGGTCGCGTCCGCCCGGGAGCGCTCCGACGCACGCGCCCTGCCGGCTTCTCCGGCCCTTTCGGCGCGTTCGGCCTGTGGTGGCTCTCCAGTGTGCCTGACGACCATCATCTTTCACTATTCTAATTAGGTTTGCTAACAGATCTGTCGCGGCCCCACCCGGGTGCATCGGAGGCCGCGTGGTCGGCCGCTTCGGCCCCATGGCCGTAGCATCGGGAGCATGCTCCCCGACTACGCCGAATACGAGCAGGCCATCGGTCTCGACTGGTACAAGCTCGACCCCAACCTCTCCTTCCTCCTCGATCACTACATCGACGTCCCTTCCGAGCGGGCCTTCGCCGAGGAGCACGTGAGCCGCTTCGGAGAGCTCGTCGGCGGGGTGATCGCACCTCGCGCGGAGACGACCGACAAGCACGGCCCCGAGCTGCGTCGCTACGACCGCTTCGGATACGCGGTCGACCACGTCGTCCACCACCCCACCTGGACAGCTTCCAAGGACGACCTGGTCCGAAACGGCTTCGTGAGCCTCGAGTCCTATGCCGGGAGGCCGGTCCCCGCCGTCGTCACGGCGTCTCTGTCGTATCTGGTCTCGCAGGCCGAGACGGCGATCTTCTGCGGGTTGGGAATGACCGGCGCCGCGGCCGACATCGTCGAGCGGTACGGACCACCAACTTCGCGTGACGAGCTCTTGGGGCGGCTGCGCAGCACGAATCCCGAAGACGCCTGGGAGGGCGGGATGTTCCTGACCGAGCGCCAGGGAGGAAGCGACGTCGGTGCCAACACCACCCGCGCTGTGCGCGACGGCGACGAATGGAGGCTCTTCGGAGAAAAGCACTTCTGCTCGAACGTCGACGCGGAGGTCTTCATCGTTCTCGCAAGGCCCGAAGGTGCCCCTGGTGGCAGCCGAGGGCTCGGGACGTTCATCGTCCCACGCCTTCTACCCGACGGGGCTCCGAACGGCTTCTCCATCAAGCGCCTCAAGCCGAAGCTGGGGACCGTCGGAGTCCCCACAGGCGAGGTGAGCCTCGATGGAGCGCTCGCGTGGCTGGCGACCGACCAGGGCGCGCCGGCATCGGACGCAGACGCCCCAGGTCGCAACGCGGATGCTTCACGAGACTCCCGGGGCATCAACCGCATGATGGAGATGGTCAACGGCAGTCGATTCGGCGTGGCCTTGATGGGGCTCGGGATACATCGTCGATCCTTTCTCGAAGCCGCCATCTATGCGGCACGCCGCTCGCAATTCGGCAACCGGATCGACAGCTATCCGCTCGTGCGCGAGACGCTCGTGGACCTCCTAGTCGACCTCGAGGCCGGAATGGCTGCCACCTACGAGTGCGCCTCGGCGATGCGAACGGCGCCGGACCCCGATTCGGGACGGCTGCTGCGGAGGATCTTGATCCCCCTCGCCAAGATGCGCTGCACGCGGGTCGCACTTTGGGCGGCGTCGGGGGCGTTGGAGGTGCTCGGAGGCAACGGGTACATGGAGGACTGGCCCATGGCACGACAGCTGCGGGACGCGCAGTGTCACACGATCTGGGAGGGAACCGAGAACATCCTGTGCATCGACGTCCGGCGTGCGATGCGCTCCGAGCAGGCCCACCTGGCCCTGCTGTCCCGCGCCGAGCGGGCGATCGAGACCGCCACCGGGCGCAAGGTCCTCGCCGGAGCGGTCGACGTCGTCGCAGGCGCGATAAAGGATGCACGAATCGCCATCGACTACCTCGAGGGCGCCGAGGACGACGTGGCACTGCTTCAGTCGCGTAGGTTGGCCGAGTTGCTCGCAGACCTCTCAGAGGGGGCGCTTCTCTTGGAAGAGGCGGCATGGGATCTCGGTCGCAACGGCGACGCACGCAAGTCAGCCGTAGCGCGGCGGTTCGTCCACCGACACCTCGCGTCTCCACGGGTGAGAGGGATCGTCGACCCCGACCGCAGCGTGCTCGATCTGTTCGAACCGATCGTCCGCTACGGCCAGGTGGAGGAGTCGGACCTGGCTGCTTGAGGGGCCGGAGGCCGAGCTTCAGGCCTTCGGCACGTAGCCGCCGCGGCCTAGCGACACCGATACCTCGAAGTCCTCTGACTCGTCGACACCCCCGCGAACCTCGGTCACCCAGTCCAGGCGCCCTTTGAGGATGCGCTCCACACCTCCTTGGAGGGTGGCCGAGGAGATCGCGCAGGAGCTGCATGCGCCGCGCAGCTCGACCTCGACTTCTCCGGACTCCACGTCGAACGAGACGAGCTCGAGGTCTCCGCCGTCCGCCTGGACGGCCGGACGCATGAGCTCCATGAGCTCACGCAGGTCGCCCTCGCGCTTGGATCGTTCTTCGTCCGAGATCACCACCAACAGTCTGCCGTGCCGGAGGCGGCGTCGTGTCATCCTGCGCCCGGGTAGGCAGTCTCCGGTCGCCGGCGGGGACCTGCGGGATGTTTCGGCGTCTTTCGGAGCTGGGTCGACCTTGTGAAGGCCGGCTTCCCGCCCAACCAGGTCGTGTGGTTCTACAAAGTCGGCACTGACCCGCAGGTGGACCATCGGTTCCCCCAAGGGTGGCGGGACTTCCAGTACATAATCGCCGCCCACACGATCCGACAGCTTCCGCCCCGTGGAGGGGGCACCGGCGACCGGCACACACCCTTCGCGACGCTAAGAGCCGCTTCGACGCGGTCGAGGCGTTGGCCCGCATAACCGAGGCCCCGGAGCCCCGAGGCCCCGGGAACGAGTGGACGTGGCCTCGGGTTCCCTGGACGGCGCTTGCTGCGCCTTGGGTAGCATGGGGCGTGCCCTGCGAGACGCCGGCGGCCGCCATCCCGCTGCCGCGTGCTCAGGTGGCCGGGGCGCTCGGGATGCTGATGCCCACCTTCCCCCAGCTGCGTGCGGAGCCTCCCAGCGCGTCCGAGCTGGCGAGCCTCTGCCGACGAGCAGAAAGAGCGGGGGCCGGGGCACTTTGGGCGTGCGACCATCTCTTCTGGCACGGCCCCGCCCTGGAGTGTCTCGCCTCCGTATCGGTCGCGGCCACGGCCACCGAGCGAGCCGTCATCGGTTCCTGCGTGCTGCAGCTTCCGCTTCGGCATCCGTCCGCTGTGGCAAAGCAGGCAGCCTCGATCAACCACCTCTGCAGTGGAAGGCTCGTGCTCGGCGTGGGCATCGGCAGCCACCGCGGCGAGTACGAAGCAGCCGGAGCCTCTTACGAGGCAAGGGGGCTGCAGCTCGACGAGGCGATCGCAGCGATTCGCCGCTCCTGGTCGAGCGCCGACGGCGCGACGCGATACCGCCAGCTCCCTGCCCCCGGGGAGATCCCCATATGGGTCGGGGGCTCGAGTGAGGCCGCCTTACGGCGCGCGGCGCGACTGGCCGACGGCTGGATCCCGCTGTTCGTACCACCGGCCGAGTACGCCGCCGCGCTCGAGCGGCTCGAGAAAGAGTGCGACCGCGCAGGGCGGGACCCTGCCGGGATAGCTCGAGCCATCGTCGTCTTCGTCTCCGTCGGTGGTTCCGGCGCACGCGACCGTGGCCTTGCGTGGATGTCCTCGCTCTATTCGATCGCACCGGACGCGTTCGCTCGGCACTTGATCACCGGGGATGCACCATCGGTGGCCCGTGCGCTCGTCGAATTCGAAGAGGCCGGCGCCGACCACGTGGCGGTCTTCGTCGCCGACGACGAGCCGATCGGACAATTCGAGGAGCTGGCGTCCGAGCTGGCGACGTTCAGGGGTCCGCGATGACCGGGGCGGTGAGCGTCATCGGGGTCGGGATGACCCCTATGGACACCCGAGACCAGACGGCCTCGGCGATGGTCCGTCATGCTGTGACCTCTGCTCTCGCAGACGCCGGTCTGTCGCCGTCCGACATTGGCCTGGTCGTCATGAGCAACGCGCTGGGAGGACGCCTCCTGGGGCAGGGCTGCATACGCGGGCAGTCCTGGCTCCGCGACACCGGCCTGGGCTCGTCGGGCGTGGTGAACGTCGACAACTCGTGCGCCGGAGGTTCGTCGGCACTCCACATGGGCTACGCGGCTGCACTGGCGGCCGAGTCGCCGGTGCTGGTGGTGGGGGTCGAGAAGATGTGGACCGGCGACCGCGAAGGCACCCTCGCGGGCATCGAGGACGGGCTGCCGTCGGACGAGCGACTGGAGCTGCGCAATTCCCTCGAGAACGACGCAGGCAGCCTTCTCATGGGGCTCAACGCGACGTGGGTTCGACACCAGATCGAGGAGCGAGGGACCTCGAAGCACCAGATCGCGGCCACCTCGGTCAAGTCACGCCGTTGCGGATCACGCAACCCGCTCGCCCAGTTCCGGACACAGGTGACGGTCGAGGAAGTGCTGAGCTCCCTCGAGGTCGCTGCGCCGCTCACAAGGCTCATGTGCTCGTCGTTCACAGACGGGGCCGCCGCGGCCGTGCTCTCGGCCGGCACCCAGCGAGGCGCTCCCCGGGTTCGCGCCAGCGTGCTTCGCTCGGGATACGGCGAACTCGACTACCACGATCGGCTCTCGGAAACTGCCGAGGACGCGTGGAAGGTCGCTGGAGTAGGACCTGGCGACATCGACGTGGTCGAGCTTCACGACGCGACGAGCGCCGAGGAGCTCTACGCGCTCGAGGCCCTCGGGTTCTTCTCCCCCGGCGAGGCGGGTGTGGCGACCGAGGCCGGGGACACGGACCTCGGCGGGCGCGGGGTGTGCGTCAACCCGAGTGGGGGCTTGCTGTCGCGCGGACACCCGCTCGGCGCGACCGGGATATGCCAGGTCGTGGAGCTCGTGCACCAGCTGCGCGGAACCGCTGCGGGCCGTCAGATCGAGGGGGCGCGGCTGGCGATGTCGGTCAACACCGGCGGGATCATGGGCGGGCGAGACACGGCTCTCGCCGGAGTCCACATTCTGGAAGGCACCTGACCCGTGCGAGGGGCGGTTGTTACCGGGTGGGGCACGGCCCTCCCCGACAAGATCGTGACCAACGAAGACCTCTCTGCGCGTCTCGACACCTCCGACGCCTGGATCACAGAGAGGACGGGGATCAAGGAGCGACGCATCGGAGGGACCACGTCCCAACTCGCGATCGAGGCCGGCCGGCAAGCCCTCGACAGGGCCGGGCGGCGAGGCGACGAGATCGACTTGGTGGTATTGGCCACCGCCACGCCGGATGCGCTAGTCCCGGGCACCTCCGCGACCGTCCAGGACGCACTGGGGATCACTGGAGGCGCGTTCGACGTGAACGCCGCTTGCTCGGGCTTCGTGTACGCCCTCGTGACGGCCCACGGGCTGGTTCTCGCAGGGGCCGAGCGCGTCTTGGTGATCGGGTCCGAGACCCTCTCGAGGATCACCGACTGGGACGACCGCTCGATCGCAGTTCTGGTGGGCGACGGCGCGGGTGCTGTGGTGCTCGAGGCCACGGACGGCCGCGGGGAGCTGCTCGCGTGGGACCTTGGAGCGAACGGCTCCTTGCGGCGCCTTCTGTTCTGCGACCACGGCGGCTACCTCTACATGAACGGACGGGAGATCTTCCGTCACGCCGTGCACGCGGTCGTGAGCTCCTCGAACAGGACGCTTGAAAAGGCAGGGATGTCGAGCTCGGACGTGGACCTCTTCGTCCCCCACCAGGCGAACGCGCGCATCATCGCCGCCGCCGGCCAGCGCCTCGAGATCCCCTCCGAGCGGTGGGTCGTCACGATCGACCGCTACGCCAACACGTCGTCGGCGTCGATCCCCCTTGCGCTCGGGGACGCACTGGACTCCGGCCGCTTGCAGCCGGGGGGCGTCGTTCTGCTCTCGGGGTTCGGCGGCGGGATGACATGGGCCAGCGCTCTGTTGAAATGGGGAGGATGAGCACTCCGGGCCACTCGACTTCCCCCGCGCTCTTGGTGCTGGCGGGGGGCTTGGCGAAGCGCTACGGGGGATGCAAGCCACTGGCACCGATCGGGTTGCACGGCGAAGCCGTCATCGACCTGACCGGTTCGGACGCGGTCGCAGCAGGGTTCGGCGAGATCGTGGTGGTGCTCGGCCCTCAGACGGCCTCGGCGGTGACCTACCACGTGCGCAGGTGCTGGCCGGCCTCGGTGCCCGTTACGTTCGTGGTGCAGCAGGTACCCCTGGGAACGGCGCACGCAGTTCTCTGTGCCCGCAACTCGCTGCCCGAGGGTTCGTTCGCCGTCGTGAACGCAGACGACGTCTACGGAGTGCCCGCCCTCGAGCTGTTGAACGATCACCTGTCCGGGCCGGGCGA
>DAIQQK010000022.1:10345-33757 GCA_036786835.1 Acidimicrobiales bacterium
CGCTGCGAGATCGGGCGACGCTGCGAGATCGGGCGACGCTGCGAGATCGGGCGACGCTGCGAGATCGGGCGACCTGGCGAGCCTGGGGCTCGAGCACGCACTGGTTTCCTTCGCACTGCGGGACACGATCGTCACGGGCGAACCGGTGACCCGTGGGACATGCGCGGTGGGACCGGGCGGGCACCTGATCGCCATCGTCGAGCGGCGCAAGGTCACGATGCACCGCGATGGGCGCTTCACCTCCGACGATGGCTTGGAACCGAAGGAGATCCCCGGGAGCATGCCGGTGTCGGTCAATCTCTGGGGCTTCAGCTCCGCCATCTGGCCCGTTCTCGAGGCAGCGGTCGTAGCGACTCACCCGGGTGTCGCATTCGACGGCTCGATAGGCGACAGCGCGGCGCTCAAGTCCGAGGAGGAGGTCCTGCTGCCCGAGGTCGTGGGCGAGATGGTGGCAGGACGTGCCTTGGGGGGAGAGCCGGGCCAGACGGTGCGAGTCCTGGACGGCCCCGGCAGGTGCCTCGGAGTCACGCACTGGGACGACACTCCGGTGGTGCGAAACGAGCTGGCGACGATGATCGGCCAAGGCCTGCGCCCGGAGGGACCCTGGGAAGGCTCACACTGAACCCCCTCGGGGCCGCCTCGGGCTCGTCGCCCGGGAAGCCCCCTGCCGTCAGGCTAAGGCTCGTGGTCCACGGGCTCGTGCAGGGAGTGGGGTTCAGGATGTCGTGCGCGAGGCGCGCGACCGATGCGCACCTGTCGGGCTACGTGAGGAACCTTCGCGAAGGCGCTGTGGAGGCAGTCTTCGAAGGCACACTCGAATCCGTTGAGGCGCTTTCGGCCTGGTGCGACAAGGGGCCGCCTCTGGCTCAGGTGACGAGGGTCGAGGTCTTCGAGGAGCCCCTTGTCGGAGAGCGCGGCTTCACAGTGCGTTGAGACGCCGGGACTCGATATCTCTCCAGACGCGGCGAGGCCCCGAGTAGCTCGTCCGGCCGAAACCGTCCGCACTCCTCGGGGCCAACACCTTTCGGCCTGACGGCTTGCCCCAACCCAGAGTCGGACGACCCCCGGTGCAGGCTTGACACCAGTTGGTCCCAGGGAACCCTCCGATGCCATACCGTCTGCCTGACCTGCGAACCCGTCTCCGAGCAAGTTTTCCGTCCTTCGGCCTTTCGACCTCTGGTCGGTCTCCGCTCGGTCGTCGCTCACCGGCTGTCAACACTCTGCGCCGCGGCCCTTACAAGGTCAATACCGGTACGCGATTTCCCTATGTTCTCCATAGTTTTTTTGCGCGTGTCCCCAAGGGGTTCGCCGTCTTCCCCAGACACACCTCCGATATTCCCCAGGTCATCCCCAAGCCGTTTCGGGCTGTCTGCAGTTCAGGGTTGGGACTGATGCGCGAAGGGCCGGCCGCGCTCGCCCGATTCGAGGAGGCGCGCGATCTCCTTCACCTCGCTCTGCACCGATCGGGCGAACCAGTCGCGCGCCACGAGGTCGTGGAGATAGCCGAGCGGTCCGTGTCCCATGTCGATCTCCTCGACGTGGACGACGTTCGTACCGCCCTCGGTCCGTTCGATCTCGAACCAGGCGTGCAGTCCCCGTGGCACGCCATGCTCGAGCGTCACGTCGATGTGGGTCGGGCGGGTCCACTTGTAACGGGTCACGACCGATCCCGGCAGGAGCCCGAAGAACTTGCCGTCCTCACGCGCGAGCATCCCGTCAGGCGTGTCGGCGAGCTTGGTCACCCACACCATCTTTGTGTCCGCCTTGGTGTACTGAGAAGGGTCGAGGACGAAGTCGAAGACCTCCTCTGGTGTGACCCCCTTCACGAACGCCCTGCCCTCACCTCGGATCATCCTGTCGCACCACCCACCGGTTTCGGCCACCCGGGAGCCCGACCTGGGCGCCTTCGGGCGCAGATTACCGAGCAACTTGGGACCTTGGCCTCTGGCGGGGCGACGAAGGGCCGAACGACCATGGGCGAATGTTCAGAGACCGTGCCGGGATTCGGGTCCAGGAGCTATCTCCTGGCGCGTGCCGGGAGAAACTCGAGTCGGAATCCCTCGGCCGCCTCGGTGTCAACGTCGACGCCCTGCCGGTCGTGCTGCCCGTCAACTTCGCCGTCGACGGGAATTCCATCGTGATCCGCACGAGCGAGGGAACGAAGCTCTCTGCGGCGATGCACGAGGCAGTCGTGGCCTTCGAGGTGGACCACTACGACCCCGAGGCGGAGAGCGGCTGGAGCGTTCTGGTGCAGGGGCGAGCGCACGAGATCACCGACTATGGGCGGATCGACCGGGCCAAGGTGCTTCCTCTTCGCCCCGTGACCGAAGGTGGGGCCGGGGACCACTTCATCGAGGTGGAGATGGAGATCGTCACCGGAAGACGTGTCGAGCCGGCCGACGCCGCGGCTTCTCAAGGAGCTTGACGAACGCCCAGCTGTCACTTGGCGAGGTCGGTCTCCCCGAGCCGCTCTCCCAGATCGCGCGACGCACGTGGGACGTCGTGGTGGTCGGCGGCGGCCACAACGGTCTTTGCGCATCCGCATACATCGCTCGCGCAGGACTGAGCGTCCTGGTTCTCGAGCGACGGCCCAGGATCGGCGGCGCTTGCACCCTCGAGCAGCCTTTCGACGACAAGGGGTTCCTGGTGAGCCCCTGTGCATACCTCGTCGGCCTGCTGCACCCTCTGGTGGTGGAGGAGCTCGGGCTTCGCTCACGCGGCTTTCGGGTCAAGCTCGTAGACCCTCATCTGTGGTGCCCTTTCGAAGACGGGACCTCCATCGCGTTGTGGGACGACGAAACGAAGAGCGCCGAGGCCGTCCGAGAGCTGTCGTCTAGTGACGTCGACGGCTACCTCTCGTACTGTGCGCTGTTCTCGCGCTTGCGCGAGGCGCTTCGCAGCGGCACCCGCGACGCCTGGGTAGGCGACGCGCCCGACAGAGACGAGATCGAGGCTCTGCTCGGGCACGACCCCGAGGCGATCGAGGTGGTGTTCGAAAGGTCCATAGCGGACGTCGTGGAGCGCCATGTCGCAGACCAGAGACTGCGCACGGCGCTTCACGGTCAAGGGATCATCGGCACCTTCGCGGGCCCCCGAGACTCCGGAACCGCCTCGATCCACCTGATGCACTCGTCGGGGACGATCGACGGACGCTCGGGTGCCTGGGGATACGTCGAGGGCGGAATGGGCAGAGTCTCGTTCGCCATTGCCGACGCCGCCTCGGAGGCCGGGGCGGTGATCGCCTCGGGGGTCGACGTGTCGAAGATCGTCCCCGGCCTTGGCGTCGAGCTCGAAGGTGGCGAGCTCATACGCGCGAGAGCCGTGGTGTCCAACGCGGACCCCAAGAGCACACTGTCGATGTGCGACGGAGAAGTCCCCGCCTCGTTCCGGGACAAGGTCGAAACGTGGCGCTGTGAGAGCCCGGTCCTCAAGATCAACTGCGCCTTGTCGCGACTGCCGAGGTTCTCGGCGCGAGCGCCTTCGATATCCGGTGGTCCGCACCGGGCGATGGTCACGATCTCGGGGGGGATCGACGAGACGCAAGCTGCGTACGAGGCAGCCCGCCTCGGCGAACCTTCCCCGGCCTGGTGCGAGCTGTACTTCCAGAGCGCATACGACCCAACGGTTGCTCCTGCCGGCCATCACGTCATGAGCGTGTTCGCCCAGTACGTCCCGTACCGGCCCGCGACCGGTGATTGGGGCCACTGGAGGGATGTCGCCGCCGATGCTGCGATCGAGAGCATCGCCAAGTTCGCACCCGACGTCGCCGAGACGATCATCCACCGTGAGGTGCTCGCACCGCCGGACGTCGAGCGACGAGTGGGCTCGACCGGTGGACACATCTTTCACGGCGAGTGCCTGCCGGAGCAGATGTGGTGGCGCCGGATGACCCCGCGCACTCCGGTCGACGGTCTCTATCTCTGCGGCGCCTCTACCCACCCGGGCGGCAGCGTCATCGCGGTCAACGGTCGAAACGCGGCCATTGCCGTGATAGAGGACCTCGAACGCTCCGCAGCGAGCTGATCAAGCAGACGTTCCGTCCAGCACCGCCCGATGGACTGCTCGTGCCACGCGCGATCCCCATCTCGAGCGTGGTCCACCGAAGGCGGCGATCCTCCCCCCGCTCGGACAGAGGATGCACATGGCGTCGGTCGGAGTGCCCGTGCCGCTGAAGCCGGCCTCGAGGAGCGCCTGGGACTTCGCCTCCGTCGCAGTGGAGACAGCGTTTACGAGGGCTGCATCGGACATCGCCTCCGGGACGAGGATCACGACGTTGATCGTCCCCGCCCGGCCGGAGGCTCCTGCTGCGGTCGGCGCCGCGGCCGCCTCCACAGTGTCGGTTCCGACGGTGGCGAGCACCTCGACTCCCATTTCGAGCGCGCAACGGGCTTCGCTCACCTGTGCAGCTGTCAGCATCCCCACGCCCGAGCGGCGCAGGCCGAGCCCCGAGGCAATCGCAGCGAGATGGGCACCGGGATCGCGCCGCGAGTAGCCGGACGGCACCTGGGCGTTCACGACCCACCGTCGCGCTCCCATTCCCCCACCGAGTGGACTGCTGGATATGGCCCTCAGCCCTGCCGGAAGCCGACAGGCGAGCACCGGCCAACTACGAGAGCCGTAGCGATGCGAGAGCAGCTCGAAATGAAGGTGGTCGAGGGCGAGCTCGCATCTCTCGGGCATCACCGGAGGATGGCACATTGCGAGCTCCAGAAGCGCGCTTGCGGCGGGCCGCTCGTTCGGTCTCGCGAGGGGGAACGACCTGTGCGATAGTTCGGTCGGTATGAACCCGTTCTCGAGCGAGTTCCAGGCGGACCCTTACCCGACCTATCGCAGACTCCGCGACGAAACGCCCTGCTATCGCAACGACGATCTCGACTTCTACGCGCTCTCGCGCTATCACGACGTCCTGGAAGCATCGCAGCAGCCCTTGCTGTACAGCTCCGCCGAGGGCACCTCGCTCGAGCCACTCGACACGACCTCGTTCCTCCCGATGATGATCTTCATGGATCCCCCCGTACACGACGCTCACCGCAAGCTCGTGGGCCGTGCCTTCACTCCCCGGGCCGTTTCGGAGCTCGAGCCTGTCGTCCGCAAGTTCGCAGCCGACATCCTGGACCCGATCAAGGAGAAGGGCGGCGGGGACTTCGTCGAGGACTTCTCGGCCATACTCCCCCTCAACGTCATCATGGAGCTCCTAGGTGTCCCGCGCGAGGACAGGAACATGTTGCGCGAGTGGATGGACGCCACGCTCGAGCGGACCGAGGAACCACCTTTCGTCCCCGACGAGGCCTTAGTGGCGATGGCAAAGGCGTCCGAGTATTGGATGAACCTCGTGGCCGACAAGCGCCTCCATCCCGACGACAAGCTCCTGAGCCGCCTCTGTGACGTGGAGACAGAGACCGACGCAGACGGCTCGGCACGTCTCAGCGACGCCGAGGTCGTGGGCTTCTGCTCGTTGATCGGAGCCGCCGGAACCGAGACGCTCACGAAGCTCTTGGCGAGCGCCGTCGTCCTGTTCCAGCGCAATCCCCTCGAGTGGCAGAAGGTGCTCGACGACCCGGGGAAGATCCCGGGCGCCGTCGAGGAGACGCTTCGCTACTGGCCTCCGTCTCAGTACCAAGGACGCGTCGTAACCGACGACGTGACCCTTCACGGGACGACGATCCCAGAAGGATCTCGTGTGCTCATGCTGACTGCGTCGGCCAACCACGACGAGCGCGAGTACGACGACCCCGACCGATTCGACGTAGACCGCCCACCGCACCTGGCGATCGGGTTCGGCCATGGAGTCCACTTCTGCCTCGGTGCCGCTCTGGCCCGGCTCGAAGGCAGAGTGGGACTCGAGGAGTTCCGCGCCCGTTTCCCGAGATACGAGATCGACGAGGAGAAGGTGCGAAGGGTTCACCAGAGCAACGTGCACGGGTTCGCCAGCGTGCCCTTCCGCGCCGTCGCGTGATCAGATAGAGGCGAGGACCATCTCGGTGGTCAGCGTCGACCTCAGCGTCGATCTGGGCGAAGGGGCCCTGCCCGCTGCGCAGGAATCGGCCCTGTTGGAGCTCGTGACCAGTGCGAGCATCGCCTGCGGGTTCCACGCCGGAAGTCCCTCCGTCATGCGGCTCACGCTCGAGGCGGCATTGGAGCACGGGGTAGTCGTCGGGGCGCATCCCTCCTATCCCGATCGGGAGGGTTTCGGCCGTGTCGAGCTGGCCCTGCCGCCTGCCCGGATCGCCGAAGACGTCCTCTACCAGGTAGGCGCGCTGGACGGACTGGCGCGATCTCTGGGGACGAGCGTTCGATACGTGAAGCCACACGGCGCGTTGTACAACCGCATGGCCGTCGACCACGAGTGCGCAGCAGCCGTGTGCGACGCAGTGCGTTCATATGGCGCCCTGGTCCTTCTCGTCCCTGCGGGTTCGGTGGCGGTCGACGTGGCGACGGAGTTGGGAGTCGACGTGGCGACGGAGGTGTTCGCCGACCGCGCCTATCTGGCTGACGGCCGGCTGGCGCCGAGAACCATGCCCGGAGCGCTTGTGACAGAACCCGCCGAGGCAGCCCGGCGCGCGGTGGGTCTTGCCGTCGACGGCTGCGTTCCGGCGGTCGACGGTGGAACGATCGAGCTCGAAGGCAACTCGATCTGCTTGCACGGTGACACCCCCGGAGCGCTGCGCATCGCCGAGGCCGTCCTGTCCGAGCTCAGGGAAGCGGGGATCGAAGTCGCGCCTTTCGTCTCATGACTGGCACGAGACGAATCCGGCGCTTCGGGGACAGCGCCCTGGTCGCCCAAGCCGACTCCCCCCGAGAAGCGCACCTCTTGGCCGGATCCGTGAAGGCGTCGAAGTGGCCCGGCGTGCAGGACGTGGTCGTGGGCTACCGGTCCGTGACGGTGTTGACAGACCCGAGACAGATAGACCCGAAGGAGCTGATCCGCGAGCTCGCCTCGCTGTCGCCCACAGCGCAGACCGAGCGATCGCGTCGGACCCTGACGGTCCCGGTCGCGTTCGACGGGCCCGACCTCGAAGAGGTCGCGCGTCTCTCGGGCAACACACAGAGAGGTGTGGTCGAAGATCTCACTGGTTGCAAGCTCGAGGCTGCCTTCCTCGGGTTTGCGCCTGGCTTCGCGTACTTGGTCGGACTCCCCGGGTCTCTCGGCGGTATCCCGAGGCGAAGCACTCCTCGCGCCGTAGTCGAACCGGGCTCGGTCGCGCTCGGAGGTGGCTTCGCCGCCATCTACCCCAACAGGTCGCCCGGAGGTTGGCAGATCGTCGGGAGGACGAACCTCGAGATGTTCGATCCCGACACACCGCCTTTCGCCTTGTTGCAACCCGGCGACGTCGTGCACCTGGTGGAATCCGACATCCCGCGGACAGGGCGCACAGAAGGAGATGCTCGTCGCGCACCGCTTCGATGCACCGCCCCGAGGGGCGCAGAGGTCGTGACGGCGGGGTTCATGTCACTCGTCGAGGATGGCGGGAGAAAGGGTTTCGCCTCCATCGGGGTCCCGCGTGCGGGCGCCGCGGACCCGCTGGGGATGCGGCTCGCCAACCGCCTCGTCGGGAACACCGACGACGCGGCTGTGATCGAGGCGACGGCCCTGGGGCCCAGCTTGAGGTTCGACGCAGAGGCACGGGTCTGCGTGGTCGGGGACGCCGATGTTTCGGTGGAGGACCGCTCGGTGCCGGCGAACACGGTCGTGCCCCTCGCGCCCGGGCAGCAACTCGCCGTCGGGCGCATCACGAAGGGCCTTCGCGCCTACGTCGGGCTCGACGGCGGCGTGGAAGTCCCAGAGGTTCTCGGGAGTCGATCCAGCGACACCCTGAGCGGGCTCGGCTGCGGTCCTCTCCGAGCCGGAGATGCGATCGGTATGGGGCCGCCCGGCTTGGCCAGGGGCTGGCTCGACGGGGCCCCGCCGTCGCTCGACAAGCGATTCCTTCGGGTGGTGCTCGGGCCGGATGAATTCGACGAGCCGCAGATTCGACGCATGACCGGCGCCGGCTACGAGATCGGAGGAGAAAGCGACCGGGTGGGCCTGCGGCTCGCGGGTGACAAGATCGAACCGCGCACTCACGGAATCGAATCGCGCGCAACGGTCACCGGTGCCGTCCAGGTCCCATCGGACGGAGCGCCCATAGTGCTTCTCTGTGATCACGCGACCGTGGGCGGCTACCCGGTCGTTGCCACGGTGATCACAGCCGACCTCGGCATCCTCGGCCAGCTCCGTTCCGGAGATCATGTGCGATTCGCGGTCGTCTCCCAAGAAGAGGCGCGCAACGCACTCGCCGAGCAGGAGCGCACGCTCGACGCCCGAGTCAGAGGTTGGTACCCCTCTCGGACCGAATGAACCGCCTCAGAAGTGGTCGCGAACCGGCCGAGGCTGGTAGAGCTCCTCCAATAGTTTCATCTCCTCGTCACTGAGCGAGATCTGCTCGGCAGCGAGAGCGTCTGTGAGATGCGAGAGCTTCGTGGCTCCGACGATCGGAGCGGTTACACCCGGCTTGTGCAGGAGCCAGGCGAGGGCGACTTGGGCAGGCGGCAATCCCCTGTCGGCCGCGACCTCGGCGACCCGCTCGACGATGTCGAAGTCAGAGGGGTCGTCGTACAGGAAGTCGGCAAAGGGATCCGAGCCGGAGCGCGCGGTGCGTCGCTCGCCGTCGCGGGTTCGGGTCCCCGCGAGAAGCCCGCGCGCTAGGGGGCTCCAGGGTATTACCGCGACCCCCTGGTCGATGCACTGGGGGATCATCTCGCGCTCCTCCTCGCGATAGAGGAGGTTGTACTGGGGCTGCATCGAGACGAACCTGGTCCATCGGTGCTCGGACGCCACGCACTGCGCCTTGGCGAATTGCCAGGCGTGCATCGAGCTCGCTCCTATGTATCGCGCCTTTCCGCAGCGAACAACGTCCTCGAGCGCTCCCATGGTCTCTTCGATCGGCGTGCGGGTGTCCCACCGGTGGATCTGGTACAGGTCCACGTAGTCCATCCCGAGCCTGCGCAGAGACGCGTCGATGCCCGCGAGGATGTGCTTGCGCGACAGGCCTCCCCCGTTCTCGCCCGGGGTGACAGGCATGTAGACCTTGGTGGCGACCACCATCTCCTCGCGACTGAGCATCTTGCCGAGGAGCTTTCCCGTCGCCACCTCGCTTGCTCCTGCGGAGTAGGTGTCGGCGGTGTCGAAGAAGTTGATCCCTCCTTCGACGGCGGCGCGCACTATCGGCTCGGCGGCATCTTCGTCGATCACCCAAGGCCGTTCGCTGTCGTTGCCGAAGCTCATCATGCCCAGGCACACCCGAGACACCCTGAGCCCGGTCCTCCCGAAGTTCACGTACTGCATGACACCTCATTTCCATCGGACAGAGGAACCGAAAGTACCGCAGGTACCCTGTTGTCGATGCAGGACTACGGCGTCGGCGAGGCAGCCTCGGTGCTCGGGGTGAGCACGGACACCGTGCGCCGCTGGGTCGACAGCGGTCACCTCCCGGCGACGCGCACCCCCGGCGGCCGTCGCCGCATCGACGGCGCGGTCCTGGCCCGTTTCGCGAAGTCCCTCTACGGGAGCCCCGACCCCACAGTCGCCACCTCCACCTCGGCGCGCAATCACCTCCCGGGGATCGTCACTCGGATCGTGAAGGACAAGGTGATGGCCCAGGTCGACGTGCAAGCCGGCCCTTTTCGCATCGTGGCGCTCATCAGCCGGGAGGCGTTGGACGACATGGACCTGGCGCCGGGATCCATGGTGCAAGCGGTAGTGAAGGCCACGAACGTCTCTCTCGAGCTGTCGACGCCCTGACGACACCAGCTGCTCGGCGCGCCATCCGAAACGGTGGCGCCGAGGGGACCGTCAGGCGCCCTCAGGGATGTCGCCGGCCGAAAGGTGTCTCTCGGGGTCGACGCGCCCCTCGCGCTCGGCGCGGCCGGCGGGCCACACCCGGATGGCCTCGCTGGGAAGCGTGACGCGGCAGGGCGTCCCGGGCGAGTACAGGTCGCGTGTCTGGCTTCGAGCCTCGATCGTCAGCCCTCCAAAGTCCAAGAGGATCGAGCTCACCGCGCCGAGGTCCGCACAGTCGAGCACTACCGCCTCGTGGGGCCCCGCCCCTCCGATCCATACCCGTTCAGGCCGAATGCTCCAGATGACCTCCGTGCCCGGCAGGAGCCCGCGGGTCTCGGCGGACAACGAAGCGCGTCCTGTGACCACTTCCCCGTCCCGGCCGACACGCCCGCCCACTAGGTTTCGAAAGCCGATGAGCCGTGCGACCTCGGGCGACTGCGGACGGGCGAACACCTCCTCTCTAGTCCCCGATTGCAGGACGCGGCCATCGCTCAACACGATGATCTCGTCGGCAAGGTAAGCAGCCTCTTCCGGGTCGTGGGTCACGAGGACCGTGGAGAGATCGGTCTCGCGCTGAAGCGAGCGCATCTCGGCTCGAAGCTCGTGGCGCACCGGCACGTCCAGTGCGGAGAAAGGCTCGTCCAGAAGCAACAGGTCGGGTGACCTCGCAAGCGCCTGCGCCAGTGCCACGCGCTGGCGTTGGCCCCCAGAAAGCTCGGCGGGGACCCGGTTCTCGAGCCCGCTTATGTGCAACCTGGCCAGCCAGTGCGCCGCCAGCCCCTCGTCGGCACCGACGCCGAAGCAGATCTGCTGCCACACGGTCATGTGCGGGAAGAGCCCGTACCCTTGAGGCACGTAGGAGACGCTGCGGGTCTCCACCGGCAGCTGATCGACCCGGACACCTCGGTAGCTGACGGATCCTGCAGCTGGGCCGAGGAGGCCGGCGAGAGCTCGAAGCGTCGCCGACTTTCCCGCTCCCGAAGGCCCCAGGACCGCCAGGCGGTGGGTGTGAGCCGAGTAGGAGACGAGCAGCCGGAACGTACCTAGCCGCACGTCGAGATCGCACGCCACAGGGGTAGGAACCGACAGGCGGGGGGGCGACGAAACCTCGGGGACCACCGCAGAGCCGCGGCGCCTCCTGCGGGGGACTTGCCAGAGCGTCGCAACGATCACCGCCGTGATGAGCGCGAGCGCCGTCGGGGCCTGCGTGGTCGACACTCCGCTACTGGAGAACTGGACGTAGGTGTACACGGGGAGCGTGTACGGGTGATAGGCGAGCACGACCGTGGCGCCGTACTCGCCGAAGGCCCTCAACCAAGTGAGGAGCAGGCCGGCGCGGATCCCGGGCCCGGCGAGCGGGAGGCTGACCCGCCAGAATCGCGCCCACTCTTTGTGCCCCAGGGAGGCGGCGTGCTCGGCGAGGGTGCCGTCGACAGCAGCGAAGGCCGAGCGAGCCGCCACGATGAGGAATGGGGCCGCCACGAACGACTGGGCCAGGACCACGCCGACCATCGTGTCGGTGAGGTGACGGCCGAACGCCCTTCCGAGTGTCGTGTACGGACCGACCAACGAGACGAGGACTATGCCGGCCATCAGGGGTGGAAGTGCAAGGGGAAGCTGCACCAAGACGCCCACGATCGTGGCGAAACGTCCCTTCGACTTCGCCAGTACGTAAGCGAGAGGGATCCCGAACAACGCCACGAGCGCGGTGGAGATGGTCGCCGTCGCGACCGACACGTAGAGGGAGCCCCACAGCCCGGCGGTGCCGAAACCCCGGTTGTTCGAGCCGGCAAGCCTCACCAAGAAGGCAACCACCGGAACCAGCAGGTAGAGCGCGAGCAGTCCTCCGAGCCACGGAAGAGGCGACGCGGACGCCCGCCTGGTCATCGAATGCTGAACGTCGATCTCAGGCTCGCCGGGACGTTAGAGGTACTACTCACTGCGGGCGGTGAGACCAAGCTCAAACCGTCATGCCTCAATATCGCTTGACCTTGGCGACCGAGGAGGAACTGCACGAAGGAGCTGGCAGCCTTGGCATGTGGCGCCCTGTTGAGCACCGTGACGGTGTACTGGGCTTGGAGCTGGATCGAGCCGAGTGAGATCGTGGGAATGCCCGCCTGTGCCGCTTCGGTCGCGTAGAAGAACCCCGCGTCGAGCTGTCCCGCCTGGAGGCGGCCGAGGAGCGTCTCCTCTGGGAACACCCCGCTCGTCGACTGAGCCAGTTGCGACAGCGACGGAAGGTTTTGAGCGGTAGCGGCCTGGTCGAGTGCCTTCACCGCGAGCTGCCCCTTTGGATCCGTCGCGGGATCCGTGCGCCCGAGGAGGAAACCGGGCTCGCCGATCACCTCGTACCACGGCTTCGAAGTGAGCTGAGAAGCGAAGGAGCTCTTCGGGTTGTACCCGATCACGAGCGGCGAAGAGGCAAAGGCCGCGTACCAGGACACCCACGATCCGTTTGCCGCGCCCTCCAGAGAAGCATTGACTGCGGGGCTGGCACTGATGAAGACGTCAGCGAGCTGGGTGCGACCCTTGATGTCACTGGCGAGGGCGGTCGAACCACCGGAGAACCCGCTGTAGCTGTAGCCGGTCACGCCGTCGAACGCGGGACCCACCGCCTGTTCCATCATCGTGACGAGGGAACCCGCGTACAGGACATCGACCGGTCCACTGGCCGTCTGGTGTGAAGACGCTGCAGTGGACCCGCTTCCGCAGGCGCTGAGCAGCCCGCCCACCGAGACCGCCATAGCAGCGATCGCCAGATACCCCCTTGTACGAGACCGGACGTTCGAGAGCCTTTTTTCAGAAGGGCAGGTGAGTGCCATTGCGGGTGAAGTTATCACGCAGATTTCCACTGAATTTGCTCAGAATCTTGAGTTCGCTGCCCTAGATTCGCAGAAAGCTAGGTATTGCTAGAAGTCAGGTGGAACACCGAGCTCGTCTGGACCACTCTGCCAAGACCCACCACCGGGTTACGAAGCCGGCCCGACCACCGTCACGAGGGTGCCGATCGGGGTGTACGGCCAGATCGCGCCTGCGTTGGCGATGGACATCTCGACACAGCCGTTGCTCTGCGGATATCCGTACGAGCCTCTGACGAACCCGTGCAACGCGTCGCCTCCGTGAAAGTAGCTGGCCCAAGGTACGTTCGGGTCGTCGTAGGTCGAGCCGTCGAGGTTCGTGCCCTTCATCTCCGAGGAGGGGACGTGCTCGAACACCGGATAGGTGCCATCGGGAGTGTCGACACCGTGAATTCCCGTGTTCACCGGAATGCCAATGAACTGAGCCTGTCCGTTCACGTAGACAGTGAGGTTCTCGGGAAGAGTCTTGGACACGTAGACGTAGTCGTAGGGCTTGGGGTCTTGATCGCCTGCCGACGCCGCGCCCAGCAGAGCGCTCCAGACGTGCGGACCTGCGATACCGTCGACCGTGAGTTGGTGTTGGTCCTCGAAGGTCATGACCGCGCCCATGGTGATCGCGCCCGAGTCCCCCGCCGTCCAGCTCGGCTCGAACCCCGAGAGCGAGTCCGACCATCGCCAAGTGAACGTCCCTGCCTGCGGCTCCGCCATCTCCCTCGGTCCCGGGGTCGGACCGGACGGAGCGAAGCTGACGGGAAGGTAACCGAGCTCTGCGAGCAGTTGCTGGAGCCGCAACGTGCTCGATCCGACCTCGAATCCGACGGTCATGGATTGCGAGAGGGTCTCGCCGCCCAAGTCGCGCACGCCTCGGGCTCCGCCGGGAACGGTGAGCGTCTCGTTCGTGCCCGGAATGAGAGGAGCCGCCGACTCGAAGCTAAAGGTCCGGGGATCGGTTTGCCTCCACGAACCGGCGACGGGCGGGGCAAGCGACGGGGTCGGACCTCTCACGTCGACGGGCTGATCGAACGTGACGCTGATCACGGTGTCGGAGCTCACGTTCGTGGCCGAAGCGACCGGCAAGGTCGAGGTGACATCGAATGCTCCGGCCGCATGGGATTGGCCGGTCGAGGAGGACTGACCTCCCTGATACTTCGTGCGGCTTTGCGAGGCGACAGCCAAAGTGATCGCCCCGGCCACCAGCGCCGCCGCCATCACTGCGACCGCCCAGACCGCGAGCCGGTGCCGATGTGCCCAAAGCCGCAACGGCGAGTGGGAGTAGACGGACCTCGGCATGCTCCGCTCTTCTTGTCGTCACCTTGCGAAAATCGGTGAGCTCTTCAGGTCCTGGGACTGAAGGACACCACCTTTATCTCGCGTTCGGTCAGCCCCTGATAATGACCCCAACCCTTGTAATGCTCGAGAAGACGAGGCCACATCGAAGCTCTCTCCTCGCCGGCGAGGATTCGGGCCTCGACGGGTACCTTCCGTCTGCCAACCTGAATCTCGGCCGACGGAGTCTTCGACAGGTTGAGTACCCACGAGGGCGGCTTGTCACGCCCTCCGTTCGATCCGACGACGACGAAGCGTGGACCGTCGGGCATGTAGAGCAGAGGCGTCGTTCGCTGCTGGCCCGACCGGCGCCCGACGGTGGTCAGCAGAAGCATCGGCCCCGCGGGGGTCCTGTGGCCGATCAACCCTCGAGACGCCTGGTAGACGAATCGATGGATTCGGTAGAAGGGACGACCGATCGTCCGGTCGATCAGGACCGATATCTTCGCGAGCACGAGCAGATCGTAGGAGTGACGGCGGCTCCAAGATGCGCGCCGGCGATGGCCCCCCGAAATTGCGCGAATCGAGCGCCGTAGTGGCCCCGTGCACCTATCCTTGGCCATATGCGAATCCTGGGCAGGCGGTTCGGTGCAGGTAGGTGCACGTGAGCCCGACCCGCAGAGCCGGGTTCAGCGCTGCAGACGTCGAGCCGTCTCCGCCGGTCGATAGTCGGCCCCCGGCCGGTGCTCCGAACGTGGTCGCGGTGGTCTTGGACGACACAGGTTTCGCCCATCTCGGCTCGTACGGCTCGGGGATATCGACACCGAACATGGACGCTCTCGCCGAGGGCGGCGTGCGCTTCAACCGGTTCCACGTAACTTCACTCTGCTCACCGACACGCGCCTCGTTCCTGACCGGCCGCAACCACCACGCGGTCGGAATGGGGTTCCTCGCGGACATCCCCCTCGGATACCCGGGTTACACCGCCAGGATCCCGAAGAGCGCAGCGACGCTCCCGAGGATCCTTCGCGACGCCGGGTACAACACGATGGCGGTCGGCAAGTGGCACCTGACCCCCCGGTTCGAGCGCTCCGTCGCCGGGCCGTTCGACAGGTGGCCCCTCGGGCTCGGCTTCGAGCGCTACTACGGCTTCCTTCACGGCGATGCCAACCACTGGGCGCCGAACGTGGTGCGTGACAACCAATACGTCGAACCACCCCCTGGTCCGGAGGACGGCTACCACCTCTCCGAAGACCTCGCTGCGACCGCCGTCCGCATGATCGTCGACCAGCAGCAGGCGGCGCCGGGCAAGCCCTTCTTCCTCTACTTCGCCCTCGGTGCGATGCACGCACCGCATCACGTCGGTCCCGAATGGGTCGAGCCGTACCGCGGCACGTTCGACCACGGATGGGACGCATGGAGAGAGGAGATCTTCTCCCGCCAGCTCGCTTCGGGAGTGGCCCCGGAGGGGACGGTGCTCACCCCGCGGCCGCCATGGGTCGAAGCATGGTCAGTCCTTTCCCAAGACGAGAAACGGCTGTACGCGAGACAACAAGAGGTGTTCGCGGGGTTCCTCACCCACACCGATGCTCAGATCGGAAAGGTCGTGGACGCCCTGAGCCGTCTGGGCGTCCTCGAGAACACGCTCGTGCTGCTCTTCTCGGACAACGGAGCGAGCGCCGAAGGCGGTGTCTACGGCAGTGTGAACGAGCATCGGTTCACTGCGCGAGTGGAGGAGTCGCTCGAGGACAACCTCGCGGCTATGGACGAGTGGGGTGGCCCTCGCACCTACAACCACTACTCCTGGTCCTGGGCTTGGGCCGGGAACACCCCATTGCGGCTCTGGAAGCGGTACACATGGCTCGGCGGGACTCGCACGCCTCTCATCGTCCACTGGCCGAGGCGCATCGCAGACCGCGGCACGGTCCGCTCGCAATTCATGCACGCCATCGATCTGCTTCCCACGGTGCTCGACGCCACAGGAATAGAGCAGCCTTCTGTCGTCGACGGCGTCTCGCAGCAGCCAGTCGACGGAACGAGCTTCTTGCCTGTGATCGACGATCCCGATGCGCCGAATCCGAGGCCCACCCAGTACTTCGAGATGATGGGATCGAGGTCCATCGTCCACGGCCGCTGGAAGGCGACCACAGACCACGTGACCTTCGGCGTCCTGGACGAGGAACGACTCATGTCGGGTAGCCGTGACTTCGACGAGGACCATTGGGCCCTGTTCGACCTGAGCTCCGACTTCTCTGAATCCACCGACCTCGCAGACCGGTTCCCCGAGGTCGTAGGCGAACTCGAGGAGCTCTGGTTCAGCGAGGCCGAGCGCAACCAGGTCCTCCCGGTCGACGACACGCTCGTCAACCGGGTCCGGGCTCTCATTTTTCCCGCTTATCCGCCGGGCACTGACTGCACGTACGTAGCAGGAACCGGCCCGGTCACAGACGAAGCTCTGCCGTTCCTCTTCGGCGGATTCCGGATCACCGCAGACGTCGAAGTGCCGGACCACGGAGCCGAGGGCGTGATCTTCGCAATAGGCGACTGGAACGGCGGGTATGCGCTCTATGTCGCGGAGCGACGAGTCTTCTTCACGTTCTGCCGAGCGGGCGACGTGCTCGAGGTGTCGTCACCTTCGGAGCCGCCGCGAGGCCGCGTGAGCTTGGGGGTCTCCTACGTGGTGGGACAAGGTTCACCGAGCACGTTCACATTGCTCTTCGACGACGAACCCGTGGCGATTACTTCGTTCGACGGAGCGCTGCCCGTCGCCCTGCAGCACGGGGGCGCGGCTCTTCGGGTGGGCCTCGATGTGGGCCTACCGGTATCCGACCGCTACAGCCCCCCGGCCAGGTTCTCCGGCATCGTGAACTCGGTCCGCTTCGAGACACCCGGTGCCCCTGTGGACGCGATCGAAGAGGTTCGCGCCGCGCTGCACGCCGACTGAGCGCCCCGGTGGCCGGGAGCGGTTGCTCATCGAGCCAGCGCAGCCACGAGGCCTTCTAGGTCCGCCACGGTCACGGTGAGGGCGGAGTGGCCCCTCGGACCGAGAGGGGTCCGGACCTTTTCGACGAAGTGCACGCAGACCCCTGCGCTGGTGTTCGTCCCGAAGGTCAAACCGTCGTCCACGAAGGATCTGCGCGCTCCGACCGACGTCCACCAGCGGTAATTGCGGGTGATGTGTGCGCCGTCGACGTTGTCCAGGCCGGTCTCCAGTCGGAGGAACCCGAACGTGGCGCGAAAGCGCCCGTCATCGGTCAGAGTCACGCCGTCCTTCCGTGGCCGCACGCCGAAGGGTGCCCACATGGGAGCGAACCTCGGGTCGATCGCGTACTCGAAGAACTGAGACTCTGTCATCGAAGTTCGGCCTGTGCCCTGTCGGTTCTGCTCGGCAAAGTGGTGGTTGGGTGCTCTTCGGTCGGCGAGCGCTGCCGTTGCGGCTGGACGACCCCCATCGTAGGGTGACGATCATGCCACTCGAAGGTGAGTACGAGCCCAGCGATTGGGACTGGGTACGACAGCAAGTCGAGGCCTACGAAGGTTCGGGTGGGCTCGAAGGCACGACCCTCTTCGACACAGGTCTCCCGGTGATCATCGTCACCATGAGGGGTCACAAGAGCGGGAAGATCCGAAAAGCGCCGGTGATGCGCGTGGAGAACGGCGGGCAGTATGCGATCGTCGCCTCCAAGGGAGGAGACCCCAAGTCCCCGTCGTGGTACTTCAACTTGAGGGCCGACCCCCACGACGTGCGTATCCAAGACGGCCCCGAAGTCTTCGACGTGACGGTCAGGGAGCTCGAGGGCGAAGAACGCGAGCTGTGGTGGCGCCTTGCCGTTGCCGCATATCCCCCCTACGAGGAGTACCAGGCCGCCACCGAGCGCGTGATCCCGGTTCTGGTGGCAACGCGTAAGTCCTGAAGGAATTCCCGGACTCCTCGGTTGTAGGTTGTCCACTGGCAATGAGTAGAGGACCGAGGGGCATGGGGAGGCGCGTCGCCGGCGGACTCGCATTGGGCGTACTTGCTGCGACTGCGCTGTACGCAGGGCCCCAACCCGTCTCAGCCGCCGTGTCTCCGACCATCGTGCTCGTGTCCAGCAACGCTTGGATCGACACTGCGGGCAACGCTCATGTCGACGGCGAGGTTCAGAACGCGGGCCCGGGCGTTGCCACGAACATCTCCATAACCGTCAACTACTACGACTCCTCCGGCAACTTGCTCAAGACCGACCAGGCGACCACCCAGCAGGCATCCCTGCTGCCCGGTGACGACTCTGGGTTCGAGGACATCTTCGTCAACACCCCCACTAATTATGCGTACGACCGCATCACGAGCCTGACCGCCTCCAACGGAGGCCCTCCAGCCAACATCGACTTCACGACGTCCGTCACCGGTCAGGCCACTGACGGCCAGGGGAACCTCGTCCTCAGCGGATCCATCACCAACGACAGCACGACCTCGGCTCAGAACGTCTTCGTCTACTTCACGTTCTTCAACTCGGGTCTGCAGACCGTGTACGCGGAGCCGTGTCCGATAAACATCGGAAACCAGAACGACCTCAACGCCGGGCAGACGACGAACTTCCAGTGCACGGTCCCGAACACCCAAGGCATCCCCGCGTACAGCTCCTTCTCGTACGTAGCCGCGTCGCAGACCTCCTCTTCTTCGGGGATTGCCGTTGACCGGTTGTTCGGTACCGACGGGATCGCCACGGCGATCTCGGTGTCCGAGCACCAATTCCCGGCAATGGGGTCGGCGAAGGCGGTGGTCCTCGCGCGCTCGGACTTCTTCTCCGACGCCCTCTGCGGCGGACCGCTGGCAGCCCAGCTCGGAGGTCCTCTGCTGGTCACGCCAGGAACTTCTGCGAGCGCGACCCTCGATCCCCGGGTACGTGCAGAGATCCAGCGTGTGCTTCCCCCTGGTGGAACCGTGTACATCGTGGGCGGGACGCTCGCCTTGAGCCCGGACATAGACACGGCTCTGCAGTCGATCGGGTACTCCACTCAGCGAATTGCCGGACCGGACGAGTTCGCCACCTGTGTCGGCATCGCCCAGCAAATGGGAAACCCCTCGACGGTCTTCGAGGCCACGGGAACGAGCTTCGCCGACGCGTTGTCGGCGGTACCCCCCGCGATCGCCTTGCACGGGGCGATCCTGCTCACGAACGGGAACCAGCAGTCACCGGAGACCGCCGCTTACCTGGCTCAGCACCCCCCCACGACCAGGTATGCGATCGGGGGCCCTCAGGCCGCCGCCGGAGCGGACCCATCGGCTACTGCGATATTCGGTCCGGACCTCTACGGCACGTCGGCTGCCGTGGCCAGCAGGTTCTTCCCGACAGTCCGAACCTTCGGGGTGGCCACCGGGGTCTCCTACAACGACGCCTTGTCGGGCGGGGTCTTCATGGGCGGCCTCGCTCCTGCGGGAGGGCCGATCTTGCTCGTCGCTCCGACGGCTCCTCTGCCTGCCTCGGTCGCCGGCTACCTCAAGGGCGACGCCGCCAATCTCACCGAAGGGATCGTGTTCGGCGGTTCGCTTGCTCTGGGCTCCGATGTTCAAAGTGCCCTCGAGGCCACCGGGTAGTGGTCACACCGGGTAGCTGGGTCCACCGGGGTAGCTGGCCCACCGGGCGAAGAGAATGCTTCCCGCCCGTATAGGGCATCATCGGGGAATGTCGAGCGCATGGTCGTGCCTGCACTTCTCCTTGGCCAATCCCCGGGACGCCAGCCAGGGAGACCTGCCCAGGCTCCTTCGCCGACTGGCCGAGGAGATCGAGGCCCGCGGGCTCGACCCCATCGACATCCTCGACCTGACCGTCTCACAGGAGATGACCGAGGAGGGACCTTGGTGGTCGGCGACCCTCTACTGGTCGCCCGACGAGCCGTCCGAAACGTAGAGAAGACCTCCGAACGCCTGTGACGCCGGAGGACGCGGGATCATAAGCAACCGGAGAGTCGGGAGGTGGGCGATCATGACCGACACGTGCACACATCTGGGCACCGTCGCGGACGTGACACCGTCGAGCAACGGATGTGAGGACTGCTTGAAGATCGGGGGCGAGTGGGTCCACCTGCGCATGTGCATGCGCTGTGGACACGTCGGCTGCTGCGACAGCTCCCCGAACCGTCACGCCACGGCTCACTGGAACCAGCACCAAGACCATCCACTGATCCGATCGTTCGAGCCACAGGAGGACTGGTGGTGGTGCTACGCGGACGACCTCTTCTTCGATCTCGAGGGAGCTCCGCCCGCCCCGTCTCACACGTGATTCAGATCGACGAGTAGACGGCAGCCAGGAGCGCCTGGTTGCGCGGATCCTGCCATCGGTGGCCGAAGCGGTTCATCGCGTATCCGAAGGCCAGCCCGGCGTCGGGATCTGCCATTCCGAGCGAACCCCCCGCACCGAAGTGCCCGAAACCCGACTGCCCCGTGCCGAGCTGCCGTTGCGGCTGGGTGAGCTGGAAGCCGAAGCCGAAACGGGAGCTTCGGCCCAGCACCAGATCGGTCCCAGAAGCCATCTCGCGCGTCGCGCTCTCCAAGACGTTCGGCGCGACCAGACGAACGGCACCGACGCTGCCGCCCGACGCGAGCAGCTCGAAGACGCGTGCGATGGCGCGCGCGTTCGCATGGCCGTTCGTCGAGGGATGGACGGCTGAACGCCATGCCGGGCTGTTCACGGTACCGAGACCCGAGACACCTGGCGGGTTCGTGTACGCGAGCGACAGCGGCTCCTCGCGGCCGTCGGCGGGGAGCGCTCCCGACTCCGGGAAGAAGAACTCGGCGACCCGAGACTGGTCGGAGGGCGTGAGCCCGAAGTGGAAGTCTGCGGCGAGAGGCCCTGCCACTTCGGTGTGGAAGAACGAAGCGAAATCTCGGTCGCTGACACGCCGGACGACCTCTCCTCCGAGGAAGCCGAGCGTGTTGACGTGGTACCCGTGGGCGGAACCAGGGACCCACCACGGCTCCTCGCAGGCCAAGGTGCTCGTCATGAGATCCCAGTCGTAGACGGACCCCGGCGAGAGCCGCCGGCGTATCCCCGGCACCCCCGCCTGGTGGCTCATGAGCTGGGCAAGCGTCACCGAGTCCTTGCCCGCTGAGGCGAATTCGGGCCAATGACGCGCGACTGCGTCCTCGAACTCGAGCATCCCGCGGTCGATCAGAACCAAGAGGGACAACGCAACCATGGCCTTGCCCACCGAGAAGACGTCGGCGATCGTGTCGCGCTCCCATGGACGCCTTTGGCCGTCCGCGGTCCCTCCCCACAGATCGACGATCATCCGACCCCCCACACTGACCGCGGCCGAGGCGCCGACCTCGCCGAGGTCGGTGAATTTGGCGACGAAAGCTTCCTTGACGGACCCGAAGGCCGAATCACAATGTCCGTGGACGGCGGGAGAAGAGCGCGCGATCTTTCAGCTGCCTTTCGTACCGCGGGTCGGCCGCTTCACCGACCCTTCCATCGCGCCCACCGCGTAGCGAGCGCCCGCGCGGTCGCATGCGGAAGCTGTCGAAGAAGCTCTCTCAACCCGAGGAGCGGCAGCTCGACTCGAGCGGCGCTCTGCGTCGGAGTGAGCGACGAGACATCCCGCGATCGTCCGGAGCCGTTCCAGAGAAGCGAAGTGCTCGGCATCCGGGCATCCGAGCGCACGAAGGCCGCCAGGCTGTTCGTGAGCACCGCCCTGCTGATGGGGGAAGGCAACTCCGAATCAACGGGAAGGACCCGCTCTCCCTCCCAGAGCATCGAACGGTCCGGAAGCGCTACGAGGTCGACAAGTTCCTTCACGAGCCGGGGAAGCCCGTGAAACCCGTCGGGGTCCCCGTCTTCCCACTTGGGCCAGTACCCACAACCCCAGTCCTCGATCACATAGGTCCCGCCGGGCCTGAGCAATGGCCCGAAGACGGTCTCGAAGGTCGATCGTGTGTCGAAATACATGTGGGATGCGTCGTCTATGACGATGTCGAGTCGATCGCCTCCGAAGAACGAGGCGATGGCGTTCTCCAGCCCGGAAGCGTCCGACTGGGACACGAGCGCCACTCGGACTCGGTCGGAGAGCCCGGCTGTCTCGACCTCCTCGTGGAACTCCGCGGGAGGCTCTTGAATGTCCACGCCCAGGATCCGGGCACGGGAGAAGTACTTGGCGAACAGCAATGTGGAACCACCCCGGAACACCCCGACCTCCAAGATGTTGAGCGGGGCGTCCCTCAGTTGCGAGAACAGCTCCTCGTAGAAGTCGAAGTAGTAGTCCGACTTGACCGCGCGCAGCGTCGGCTGAGCGGTTCGTGAGAGCTCCAGCAGGCTGAGGCTCTCGTCGGCGAAATCTGCAGCCTGCAAGTCGGGCGCCATGGCGGGCGAATCTTAGGTTCGGGATTCAGCCGAGGTCTTCGAGGACGTTGCGGATCCGCTCATGGGTGAAGTAGGAGAACTCGTCCTCCTCTTGGATGCCGCCTCCGGTGCGATTGCAAAGAGGCGGCTCGCCATAGAGGTCACGGAACGTGATCAGGAGGGCTCTCTCCAATTTGCGCCAGGTCTCCACCCGGGGAACGGCCTTGCAAGTGACGACGTGGGCCTCGAAGTGAGTGAGATCGAGGTTGGCGAAGATCTCCTCCGTGCGAGCGGCGACCGTCCCCACCAGCCGGCTCAAGCCGTCGTCCGTGGCCCCTATGTAGACCACCTTGGATCGTCCGCTCCGGTAAGCCACGATCTTGTTGGCCGTGACCACGTAGCACAGCTTCTTCGAGCCATGCGGCAAGCGCGTCACCGCCATTGCAGGCGGCCACTTCACCATCACGCTCAATCGTCTGAGGGTTGGCATTCGCAAACGCTCCTGGCACCATTTTCGCCTGTGGAGGTCCAAAAGAGAAGGATCAACCCTGCGGGTAAACTCGAATCTTCTGATGCGTCAGTTGTTCCCACAGTCGCCTGACGGCGCCGATCCTCTCGAGGTCTACCAGCTCGAAGACCCTCCTTCGGGCGGACCCGCAGTTCGGGTCAACATGGTCGCGAGCGCCGATGGCGCCGCCATGGTGAAGGGGCGTTCGGAGGCCCTCGGAGGCCCGGCCGACAGGCGGCTGTTCCACCACCTGCGCTCTCTCACCGACGTGATCATGGTGGGAGCTGGAACTGTGCGCGCCGAGCACTACGGTCCTGCCCGGCTCGACGCCTCCGTTCAGACGCGGAGATCTGCTCGAGGGCAGGCGCCACAGCCTCCGATCGCGGTGGTGACGCGCTCTTGCGAGCTCGACTGGAGCACTCCGTTCTTCACCGATGCTTCGTCCCGCCCAATCGTGATAACGGTCGACGACGCACCGTCGGAACGAGTCGGCGATGCTTCGAACGTGGCCGATGTCCTCGTCGCGGGCCACGGTGACGTCGATCTCTCCAAGGCGATCGCTGCCCTAGGCGAACGCGGTGCTCGCTGGGTCTTGGTGGAGGGAGGACCGATCCTCAACACTCAGTTGGCGGCCGGCGGGTT